>JAVHPO010000312.1:0-10724 GCA_036170635.1 Prolixibacteraceae bacterium
CTTTGATGAATACCAATATCGCCTCGGCCGCGGCAATGATAGGATTTATCCTCTTTGATGTTGCGATGGGCCGTAAACCCTCGGCAATGGGAGCGGCCATTGGATTGGTAGTGGGTTTGGTTGCCATTACCCCGGCAGCCGGCTATGTCAATCTTGGAGCCGCCATTTTCATTGGCTTGTTTGCCTCCTTTATCTGTAACATTGCCATCTCCTACCGTTCCAAAACATCACTCGATGATACCCTGGATGTCTTTCCTGCACACGGAATGGGTGGAATTATCGGGATGATACTTACCGCTGTATTCGCGCAAGGTGTAGGTCTGTTCTATGGCGAATACAAAACGTTTCTGTTTCACATGCTAGCGCTTGTAATTGTTGGAGTTTATACTTTTGGAGGCTCTTATTTGCTTTATGTGGTAACCAATAAGATTATTCCTTTGAGAGTTTCCCCAAAATCAGAGCGTCTGGGCCTGGATATCACTCAACATGAAGAGTCATATATTAATGAGCATGTTAGGGAGTAATTAGCGAAGAGTGAACGACAAAAAGTGAAAAGCGGGTAACGAAGAATAGGGTATTTTAAGCTATTCGTTTTTCACTTTTCGCTATTCACTTTATTATAACAGTTCCTCATCACCTTATTCCAGTCCATCTCTTTGTTACTCAAAGCAGGGCGATCTGCAGCTTTGTAACCAATACCTACGATTGAAAGTACTTCAAGATGATCAGGGATATTCAGCAGTTCGCTGATAAATTCATTGGCTGTCTGATCATCATCGTGGTAACGACGATGAATCTGCACCCAGCAGGAACCCAATCCCAAAGCTTCTGCCGCTAGTTGCAGAATAATGGAAGCGATGGAGCAATCCTCAATCCAAACGTCACTTTTGGTTTTATCACCGGCAACAACAACTGCGAGTGGGGCATGTTTCAGCAGGCAGGCGCCATGCGGCTTAGAAATAGACAGTTGGCTCAACAATTCCGGATCATCGACAACTACAAATTCCCACGGCTGGCTATTCTTTGATGATGGAGAACGCAATCCGGCCTTCAACAGTTGGCGGATGATATCATCATCTACCTTCTTTTCACTAAATTTTCGGGTACTTCTGCGGTTATAAAGGATTTCAAGCATGGTTTGGTTTTATTTGCAAAAATAGAAACCAAATCGATTCACCGCTACCTATTTATCATTTTTTTTCAAAAACTTCAAATATCTTATCATTCAAACCTATATTCAACTGGCGATTTAAAAATCTTATCAGAAATTGGGCGTCAATGATTCGCGAATCGTGTATAAAGTTGATCCACCAGTAAGAGGGAAGAAATTGCCATCAAAACGCCAAAAAAGGTAATGGATAGTTTATCTAAAGCTTGGGTTAACACCATAAAAGGCTTGAATAAAATGGAATAATCCACCTTGGGCAGAGTAAGGTAACCTGTTGAATCTGCGCTTCCTGGTAAGTAAAAAAAGAGTATGACAGCGCCCAGCAACAACAGGCCGGACACAACAATAACTTTCCGCCATACCTCCTTGCTTATAAGTGGCTGATACACAACAGGAGATTTTATGGTTTCCAGTTGGACACGACTCATGACCATTTGAGTAAAGTTACCTGAAGGTTCCTCCCGTGGGAGTTCTTTTAGGTAGGCGATTAACAGATCCCGCTTTTTCATGTCTATACAATTTGTTTTTTAGTTGTCAATCCATTCAGGCCAAAGCCTCTTCACTTTTCAACAATCCATGCAGTTGCTCATACAACCTCTTCCTGCTCCTGAAAAGCTTTATTTTGACGTTGGAGGCGGAAAGATCCATGATTACAGCTATTTCATCAACCGGCATATCTTCAAAATAGTAGAGATTAAGAATAGCCCATTCTGAAGGATCAAGTTCGTCCATCGCTTTGTGCAAATGGGCCGACCTCTCTTCTGCAGTCATTTGACCAATTGCATTTTCAGTATCAATTAACTCGTTGTCGGAAACTTTGTAATCTTCGAAGCTAACCAGATTCTTCTGTTTTCCCCTCACCTTTGAAATGGCAGTGGTATAAACAATCCGGAAGAACCATGTTTTAAAAGTGGCACCTCCCTTGAAACTCTCAAGAGATTTGTATGCCTTGACAAATGCATCCTGTGCCGATTCTTCCGCATCCTCCCTGTTCTTTGTGATCTTCATGGAGAGCGAAAAGGCCAGCTGCTTGTACTTATCTACAAGCGGAGCATATGAGTCCGGATTTCCCTTTAGTACCTCAGCGATATAATATGAATCACTTTTTGCCTCCATTATACCATTAGACACCTGGTGTAACCAATCGGTTACAATTTTCCGGGAATATTTATACCATAAAGATAATGAATTTCCGAATTTGAAAGAGGAACAAAATTGTATGATCCGGAAATAAAGTATTTCACCACAATAGGCACATAGAACACAATAGATACTAATGTGTTCTATGTGCCTATTGTGGTGGATTTCAAAAATTAAAATTCCTTTTGCTTTCTTCGTTCACAAGCCAAAAAAATCTTGCAGGGATTTTGTAACCAACTTTAGATCCTTGCGTCAAATGGGCAAATGTTGAACCATTAATATTTACTACCATGATTGCAGGAATTTTAGTTCCACTGGCATCGTTTGCCATGATTTTCGGGATCGTTTATATCATCGTAACCGCTCGTAACCGCGAGAGATTATCACTGATTGAAAAAGGAGCAGATCCTAAATTATTTGAATCTGTTAAAAAAACCTCCTCAGGAGGATTGTTAAAATGGGCTTTGCTTATGATCGGAATCGGACTGGGAATCTTCTTTGCTGCAGCCCTTGTTAATGCAGGTTTCGAGGAAGGTGCAGCTTATCCTGCCATGATTTTGTTGTGCGGCGGTCTAGGCCTTTTGCTCGCTCACAGAATGGAGCAAAAAGCAAATGCTCTGAAAGACAAAGAATAACAGTAGAAGAGACACTGATTGCCCGACAATTATTCGGTACATCTTTCGATTACTTTGGCAATCGCCTTCTGACAAACCGGACAGAAACTGTTCGGTTTGTTTGATTTCATGCGGCAATCATCCATCGGACTGTAAACACCCTTCGTAACATATCCACCTCCTTCAAATACTCCCGTTTTCCCCGAGTATTCCTTGGTTCGTGGAGTAGGAATTGGCGTTGAAGGATCTATCAATGCACCCCACTTCGACTTAAAATCAACCATGGTTGTCAGGTTGGGTTCCCAGGGCTCCACCTTCAGGTTGTAAAAATCTTCGTAGGCAACTTCTGAAGAGTAATATTCATCGCCCAATCCGGCAAATTCATGCCCAAATTCATGGATGAAAACATTTGCTGCCAATGCATGATCAGATGTGCATACTGACAGATAGTTGCAGAATCCACCGCCTCCGTATTCCTTCGAGTTGACCAGCACAATCACGAAATCGTATGGAACCGCTGCTGCATGGTCGGATACCGACTTCAAGTCAGTTGTGGTAAGGTATCTGGCTACATCAAATGTATAGAAAGAACTGTTATAGAGTGTATTCACGTAAATACTCCTCCCGGGAATGTCGGTTCCTGACTCTGCCGAAGAGGTTTCGACGGCATAAATATTGAACTTATCCTGCTGAGATGCAAAGGGTTCGACCTTGAACAACGAATCAACCAATCGGCGGGCATCTTTCACAAACTTGCCCAACTCCTCTTTTTGATACCCTTCCGCAAGTATCGCGATATCAACCTTTCGATTGGGTTCACCGGAGTTCTTAAGCATTACCCAGTTGTCTTTACTAGGCTTATCGTTGATGATAAAATAATTGGACGGATCAATCGTGGTTGTATAGAGTGATTGAAATTTCCCCTCCCGATTTCGACATTCCAATTCAATGACAACCTTATTTTTCGGAAACGGAAAACGAAGCACTTGATAGAATGCCCTCTCCATCTTTTTTGCCTCTGCCGTTGTTTGCCACTCCTGGAAAAGCGGAGAGAATCCCTGACGATAAATTACGGTTTGGGTCGCAAGATCCCTGACATTGAAACGATAATTGCCCAACGTTTGTTCCTCAATGGAAATTTTTGTTGTACCTCCCCAAAAAGGTTCTCTCTTCTGCTGAACTTCAGTTACCTTGGCGAAATTACTTGAACCTGAAAGCAAATAATCAAACCGAAGAACACCACTGGTGAAAAAATCATTGAAATTCCCTTGTGCCATGAGGGAAACAGGGAAGAGGACAAGGAAGAAAAGTGCAATTCTGTTTATCATTTGAGGAGAATTTATTCAGCTAATTTTACCGGAAACTCACATAAAATATCAGCCATTTTATTTATCCTCCATTCAATTTAATTTCTGAATGGCTGATAAAATCCAGCTTCTTTCACTAATTTTGCGGACGATTCAAAATTAAATATTTCTGAACATCTTTTAATGATATTGATCATGCAAGTTTTTTATGATTATTTGAGAGAACTATTTTTAAATGCCCAGCTGCATCCAAAAATCGCCATCTATCTGGCTGCACTTGGAACCTTTCTAATACTATCAATTATTTCGCTTATACTCTTCTTTCCCTTCCGGAAGCTCCTTATCACAATCGTTGAAAGATTCACCAAACATACCGAAACGCTTTGGGATGATGTTCTCTTTGAACACAAAGTTTTTCACGCGGTTGCCCATCTGATCCCTGCTATTTTCATCTATGCATCCGCAGGGTTTGGTTCGGAAGATCTGGTTTCACTTCCCGAGATTATCAAAGGCATCGCTAAAATCTACATCACCTTCGCGGTAGTATTAAGCCTGGTCCGTTTCCTGGATTCTTCGCAGGATATATACAACACCTATCCGTTTGCCGTCGAACGGCCTATCAAAGGCTATTTACAACTGGTCAAAATCCTCATTTATTCCGTAGCAGCCATCATTCTTGTTTCTATTCTGGTCAACCAGGATCCCGGTAGGCTTTTTGCCGGACTTGGAGCCATGGCTGCCGTACTGATGTTTGTTTTTAAGGATCCAATCCTGGGTTTTGTCGCAAGTATTCAATTGGCTGTCAACAAGATGGTAAAACCAGGAGATTGGATCACCGTTCCGAAATTCAACGTGGATGGAACCGTTGTTGATATCTCGCTTACCACCGTGAAAGTTCAGAATTGGGACAAAACCATTACTTCCATTCCCACCTATTCTCTTGTTTCAGAATCAGTTACCAACTGGATTGGCATGCAGGAATCGGGCGGAAGGCGTATTCAGCGCTCTGTCTTTATTGATATGGCCAGAATCAAGTTTTGCGATCAGAAATTTGTGGATCGGATTGCAAATCTTCCTGTCATCAAAAGTTACATGGAACAGAAAAGGGCCCTGGATCCTAACTTCCCCGAATGGAAGGACCAGATGGGGGAACAGCCTACCAACCTTGCCCTTTTTCGGGCCTATGTTGAAGCTTTTCTTTGGACCAATCCAAACACACACAATCACATGACACTGATTGTCAGGTTTCTGCAATCAACCGAACGAGGTCTGCCACTTGAGTACATTGTTTTCTCTAAAGAACAGCAATCTGATCTTTTTGAATCAATTTCTGCTGAAATCGTCGACCACATTTTGGCTGTCATCTCTGAGTTTGAGCTGAAAGTATTCCAAAACCCATCAGGCAGCGACTTCAGATACATTGCCCGAAACCAGTAAAAATTCGGTAAAAGATTTGCCGCAAGGTGGAAAAATTATAATTTTGCAGAAAATTCCTCAATTTAATATCAAATTGAAAGCATCGTGAAGAAAAATAACCTTGAATTAGAAGAAGATTTCAAAGAACAGGCAGTCCAGATTGATGATCTGGATCGAAAAATTCTGAAACTTATTACAAACAATGCCAGGGTTCCATTTCTGGAGGTAGCCAGGGAATGCGGAGTTTCCGGCGCTGCCATCCACCAGCGGGTACAGCGCCTGATCTCCATGGGGGTGGTTACAGGATCCGAATTTATTGTCAGCCCTTCGCGAATGGGTTATAATACAACTGCTTTCATGGGTATCTACCTGGACAAAACAAGCTTTGACAAAAAAGTACTGAAACAATTGAAGGACATTCCGGAAGTGGTCGAATGTCACCATACGACCGGTCAGTATGCTATCTTTATCAAAATTCAAACAAAAACGAACAAGCATCTGATGAAGATCATCGACACGGATCTTCAGGCGATCGATGGCATAGCACGTACCGAAACGTTTATTTCCCTGGAGCAGGACTTCAAACGCCAAATTCCAATTAAATAGTGATCAATTTTAAGTCCTTTCGCTGAAATGACTTAAAATGGTAAATCATCATTTTCACCTTCCTTAACTGGCAGAAAATCGTCCTCATTGTACGGAGGTGGCGGCGCCTGATCTCCAGTTGCCGAAGCTTTCTCCATTCTGTCAATCTTAAATGCGTTTACATTGTGGTACCATTTACCATTGTATTCGCGTCCCTCCAGACTAAAACTGACCTCAAGCTCACGATTCTTATCGCTTTCCCTGATCATCTCCGTTTTGTCGTTAAACAGGGTGAAGCAGATTTTTTTTGGAAACTGATCGTCCGGTACTTCCAGAACAAAATCCAGCTTTTTCCACTCCCCTCTCGCACTGCTTCCGGTTTGTAACGGAAGGATGTCTATCAATTTACCTTTTACTTTAAAGCTCATAAATTTGGTTTTTAATTAATAAAACCCGGAAGATGAGATTCATCCATTCCGGGTTTTGTTCCAAAGGCAATCACCTCTATCAGAGAATAAGTTAATTATTTTGTTGCAGGTGCAGCAGCGGCTGGTGTTGCAGGCTCAATGCTGATCAACTCAACCTCGAAAATCAAAACAGAGTTGGGTTTAATTTTCGGTCCGGCTGCTTGTTCGCCATAACCCAGTTCAGATGGAATATAAATTTTCCATTTAGAACCAACAGGCATCATAAGCAAAGCTTCGGTCCAACCTTTAATCACCTGGGTTAAGCCGAATGTAACCGGTTCGCCGCGGTTAACTGAACTGTCAAATACTTCGCCGTCAATGGTTGTTCCATGGTAATGTACTTTTACATTATTTTCAGCAGTAGGCTTAGGACCTGTTCCAGTCTTGATTATTTCATACTGTAAACCAGAAGCTGTAGTTGTTACACCAGCACGCTTTCCATTATCAGCCAAAAATTTCTTACCGGCTTCTTTGTTTTTTCCACCCTCTAAAGATTGGGCTTTTACGAAATATGCCTGTGTAATTGCACCCGCTTTGGCAGAAGCAATAAGGCCTGAATCACCCTTCATCACAGTAGAGAAAGCCTGTAAAATGATTGCAGTATTAAGGTCTTTACCTCCCGGTGCTGCCGGTAGATTTTTCTTGATGTTGTTACCCAAATCCACGCCAATAGCATAGGCAGCAGAGTCGGCCTGGGTCTTCAGGTTTACTTTGGTGTTTGATGTGTTACAGGATGCCAGGGCAATTGAACCGGCTACCATTGCGAGAAGTAAATTTCTAATTTGCATAACTGTTTCTATAAAAAATTTAATGATGGTTCTAAAAGATGCGAAGATAACTATTTTTCAATAGATACGTATGCTGGGATGTTAAATTATTTATATGTAACTCGTTGTTTATAGGGTTCTTAATTTTCCTTCAGCAACTTATCGTAACCGGGAGTATAAAAAATTGAAAAACCTCCATGTTGGTCATCACTAATGAAATAAGCATCCATTTCATGGTTCATTTCCAGAAATTTTTTCGATTTTTCCAAGCCCATTACCATGAAAGCCGTCGCATAGGCGTCCGCGGTTATGCAATCATTGGCAATGACAGATACACTAAGCAAATTGTGTCTCACAGGATAACCGTTGGAAGGATCAATGGTGTGGGAATATCTGACTCCGTTTTCCTCGTAATATTTTCTGTAACTACCTGATGTTGAAATGGCGTGATCCTTCAAGGAGAGGATGGCCTGTATCTTGCGTTCATCCTCCGAATTTTTTGAAGGCATTTCAATGGCTACACTCCATAGTTGCCCATCCGGTTTAGATCCATGCGCTAAAACTTCTCCCCCAACATCAATCAAATAGTTCTGAATTCCCTTCTTTTCAAAAAACAGTGCCAGCCAGTCTGATGAATATCCCTGGGCAATCGCATCGAAATCGATTTGGATACGGGGATCTGCCTTTATCAATCTCCCCTTTGACAGTTTTACCTTCCGGTAACCAACCAAAGGCAGTAGCGAATCAACCATGGCTTTGTCGACTTTCTCCTTTTTCTTAAAACCAAAACCCCAGGCTTCGACCAATGGGCCTACAGTGACATCAAAAGCACCGTCTGTACTGGCTGACACCTCAATCGATTTTCTAAATATCGTTTCATAAATGGGATCTGCAGTAACAGAAGTATCATTGTTGTTCAAAAGCGAAATCACAGATGTTGGTACATAGGAAGATACAGATTTGTCAAACTGCCTTAGAAGTGAATCAACAGCGGGCTGTAGATTTTTATTATTGTCCGAACAATAGGTGATGGCATAATAGGTACCCTGCGCCGCACCTGTCATTTTGAATATCTTGAGCTCTTTCCCACCTCTGCAGGCAGTTAGAAGAGACAAAATCAATACAAATAAAATACTGGAATGCCACCATAATCTTTTCGTCTTCATAGCTATAAATCTCTAAAATTACATTTACAAGTTTATTTGGTATTAGTCATTGGTCTGTTACAGGTACTGACCAATCCTCTCCTTTTCGTTGCCCTGATCATCTCCCGTTTCCCGGGCGGACCAGGAATTCTCTCCACCACAAATCCAACGGACTGCAGTATCCGCCTGACTACTCCCTTGGCACAGTAGGTAACAAGTATGCCATTGGAGTTCATTCTGTCATAGATCTTTTCAAAAATTGCAGGACTCCAAAGTTCAGGTTGCTTTACGGGTGAAAAGGCATCAAAGTAGACCAGATCCACAAAAGGCAGCTTATCCCATTCCATTACAAGAAGGTCTGTCTCAACTTTGTGAAGGATAAACTGTGGGTGAATTTCAACATCACTATCCCACTGTGCCTGATGAATGAGCGGGAACCATTCGGAATTGCCATCAGGCAATTGATGACTATATTTTAATTTTTCCCAGACTTCTTCCGGTAAAGGAAATTTCTCAATAGTTCTGTACCAAACTTTTTTTCCGGACTCTAAACCTGCCAAAAGTGTCAGGTAGCAATTCAAGCCTGTTCCAAAACCAATTTCCAGTACCCTGATGTCGCTTTGCAGACACTGTTTAAATCCAGCCTTAATAAAAACATGCTGCGATTCCTGTATGGCTCCAAAAGTCGAATGATAATGTTCGTCCAACTCCGCAAAATACAAGGTTTGCGACCCATCTAACGTCTCTCTGATTTCAATTTTCATCCTTTTCTTCAGTTTTTGAATCAATAACATCCTGCCTTATCCTTGTTGGCAAAAAACGAATAAAATCAATTTTCCTTCTGTTTGTTACAGCGTATTGGGGATGACCTTTCATCCAGAAATAATACCAGCCAAACAAAATCAGCCCTTTCACTACTGATGTAAGCGAGATGCTCCACCATACGCCCGTAAGACCAAAAATAGTTGGTTGCGAAAGATAAAGCGCCAGAGGAATTCGTAATCCTGTCATAGTGATGCCCACAAGGGATGGAGGAATCGTCTTTCCAACTCCGTTAAAAACGCCACCGGTGGTAATCTCCACACACATAAAAAACTGGGAAATAGCCAAAATGGAAAGGTAAAGCGCCCCAAGGCTGATAGCCTCTTCCTCTCGGAGGAACAGTGAAAAAATTCCCCTCCCAAATAAAAGGAAGCTGATCGTCACAAGAATTCCGATGGAACCACTGATCATGATAGTGGTATTATAGCCCTTAAATATTCGATCCCACCTGTTGGCGCCGAAATTCTGCCCTGTAAAAACTCCAAGCGCCGTTGAAAAACCTCCGGCAGTCATCCAACTCAGTGCCTCTATCTGGGCACCAATACTTTGAACCGCAATAGGCATTGCTCCCCAGGGCGATATGATCCGGGCCAAACCCACTCCAAAAGAGGCAAAAAGGATGCTGTGGAGCGCAACTGGAGATCCCAATTTAATGATCTTTTTGAAGTATTCGGCGTTTAACTCCAGGCGCATTCTGATCCTTCCCAACGCACTCTTACCACTTCCAATTGTGAATATAAAAATCAATAATACGATCGTTTGCGAAATTACCGTAGCAATGGCGGAACCGTTTGAACCAAGCTTTGGGATAGGGCCAAAACCAAAAATCAAAATTGGATTGAGTACCACATTTGCAATCAATCCTACAGCGTTGATCCTGAATGGCAATTTTGAATTGCCTGTCCCATTAATGATTCCAGTGAAGGTAGGATTGGAATAGTAGAGCAGCGAACCGATGGCGATAATACGCATGTAGGAGATGGCTGATGCCTCAACACTTCTATTTTGAACATGGAAAAAAGAGACCAGTTCAGGGGCAAAAAAATAGGTAAAGGCCCCATACAGGATTGACAAGACCACCACAAGCGAAATCGCATTGACAGCAAAGGATTCAGCCCTGGTTTTGTCTTTGGCGCCCAACGACTGGGATACACCCACCTCAGCACCAATCCTTCCAACGAGCATCAAAGAGACTCCCAGCCAGGTAAAATATGAGGCGATACCTACTGCAGCCACTGAATTGCTACCAACCCTGCCCAACCACAACATGTCGGTCAGGTTGTAAGCCATCTG
>JAVHPO010000313.1:0-2069 GCA_036170635.1 Prolixibacteraceae bacterium
TACAGGAATTATCATGGGTCTGGTGCTTACCATTCAGGCGCGTCCTTCGCTTGCTAAATTCGGAGCGGATGCGATGCTTCCGGGAATGGTGGCTGTATCACTTATCCGCGAAATGGGACCAGTGATAACAGCTTTGATCTGTGCCGGAAAAATTGGTTCAGGCATGGGCGCCGAATTGGGCTCCATGAAAGTAACAGAACAAATTGAGGCAATGGAAGTATCAGCCACCAATCCAATGCGATTTTTAGTGGTTACAAGGGTACTCGCAGCCACGCTGATGATCCCCCTGCTAATTTTATATGCCGATGCCCTGGGTATTCTTGGAAGCTGGGCCGGTGCAAATATCAAGGGGGATGTCACGTTTGTCCTGTTTTCCTCACAGGCATTCAGCCACATTGAATTTATTGATTTTTTGCCGGCCTTTGTAAAATCAATTTTTTTCGGCGCGGTCATTGGAATAGTAGGTTGTTACAAAGGATACAATGCCGGACGCGGAACAGAAAGCGTGGGCATAGCAGCCAATTCAGCCGTTGTGTTAGGATCACTCCTGGTGCTGGTAGTGGATGTAATTGCAGTGCAAATTACCGATATGCTTTAATAATTTGAAAATTATGAGGGATACTCCAACTACAACGCTTGCCCCGGTTAAAGCAAATAGCAAACAACAGGTCATTGGAATAAGTAGCCTGATGAAAAGCTTTGGCGATCAGGAGGTTTTAAAAAATGTCTCTTTACAGCTATTTAATGGCGAAAATCTCGTTGTTCTTGGAAAATCAGGGTCAGGAAAATCGGTCCTGATCAAATGTATTGTTGGGTTATTAACTCCCGGAGGTGGAACAATCGATGTGCTTGGACATAATGTAGGTACTTTAAAAAGCAAAGAATTAGGCGAGTTGAGAACGAAAATTGGATTTCTTTTTCAGAGTGGTGCGCTGTATGATTCCATGACCGTAAAACAAAATCTGGAATTTCCTTTGCGTAGGGTAAAAAGAGAGCTCACACAAAGGGAAATAGACGAAAAAGTACGAGAAGTATTGGAGAATGTCGGATTATCGGATGCCATTGATAAAATGCCGTCACAACTATCCGGTGGAATGCGTAAGCGAATCAGTCTCGCACGGACCATTGCAGTCGACCCTCAGATTATGCTTTATGATGAACCTACTACTGGACTGGATCCTGTTACGTCAGATGAAATAAGTCTGCTTATCGTTAGTATTCAAAAAAAATATAAAACCTCCTCCATCATCATCACCCATGATATTGAATGTGCCCGCATGACCGCCAACCGTGTTATTATGTTGCGGGATGGTGAGGTTTACATGGAAGGGAAATTAGCGGAATTTGAAAAATCAGATGATGTGTTAATCAAATCATTCTTTAAATAAATGTCTAATAAGATTTAAAATTAATATTCAAAACAATGGAAACGCATACAGAAAAATTTAAAGTAAGGCTAGGGCTTTTTGTTGCAGGGGGACTGGTCCTCTTTGTATTCGCCATATTTATCATCGGAAAACAAAAAAATTTATTTAATCCGGTATATACGCTTAATTCAACTTTTCACAATGTTAGTGGATTACAGGTTGGGAATAATATTCGTTTTTCCGGGATTAACATTGGCACGGTCGATAATATCACCATTATCAATGATTCAACCGTTAAGGTTGCTATGACGATTAAAAGAGAGGTGAAACAGTTTATCAAGAGTGACAGTGAAGTGGCAATTGGATCGGAAGGACTAATCGGAGACAGGCTTCTGATCATTACCCAGGGGAGCACAAATGCCACGCTGGCAACTGAAGGCCAACAGCTTGCGTCAAAAGAACCGGTCGAAACAGATGCGATCATATCCAGTTTACAGGTGACCGCGGGCAATGCCGAGGTTATTTCGTATCAACTGGCTGATATTATGACCAAAATTAACGGTGGAGAGGGAACGCTTGGCCGTCTAATCCAGGATACGACAATTGCAGAGAATTTGAATCAGACCATCGTCAATCTTAAGAAAAGCAGCAAGGGTTTGGATGAAAACATGAATGCGGCCAAGCATAATTTCCTTTTCAGAG
>JAVHPO010000314.1:0-2069 GCA_036170635.1 Prolixibacteraceae bacterium
CGTTTAACATTGAAAAAGTCATTAGCCGCGGTATAGAGGCGAATGTGGCATGGAACGGCCAATACAAGTCATTCCGGTATGCAGTAAAAGGAAATTACGCATATACCAAATCGGTAAATCTCTCGGAGAACAGTCCGGCATACGGCAAACAACTTCCTTATATCCCTGAAAATTCTGCCAATGTAAACGTCAATCTCTCCTGGTCTTGTTTCCATGCTGACTGGATGTGGAATTACTACAGCAAAAGGTACACGACCACAGCCAACAGTGAAGATACTATCTCTGATTACCTTTATCCCTATTTCATGAACAATCTTCTGGTCGGAATTACCATTCCCTGCATGAAAAACAAATTGACTGCCGAGTGTAAGGTGCTGAATATCTTCAATGAAGATTACCGGACTGTACTCCAGCGACCAATGCCCGGAAGAAATTACCAACTTGTGCTGCGCTATGATTTTTAATCAAAGAAATATGACCATCAGGTATTTACCTCTTTTACTACTGCTTGGGCTCTTCAGCAGCTGCATGAAAGATGATGCCTGGATTAGGGAACACCGGCAGCAGGAAAACGTTCAGATTGCTTCAGGAGCTATGTTTGTAGTCAATGAAGGAAACTTCATGTATGGAAATGCAACCCTCTCTTCATACGATACCTTGAAAAGAGTGGTTCAGAACGATCTTTTCTACAAAGTAAACGGATTGCCATTGGGAGATGTGGCCGAATCGATGACTATTTGGAATTCGAAAGGGTATATTGTGATCAATAATTCGGGGAAAATCTATGTGATGGATGTCTCAAACGGAAAATATACTGGAAAAATCACCGGCTTGACTTCACCCAGGTTTATTCATTTCATCAACGACCAAAAGGCCTATGTAACAGACCTGTATGCAGGTAGAATTTCCATTGTGGATCCAACGACCAACCTTGTAACCGGATCAATCCCCTGCCCTTCGCACACTTCGACCGAGGAGATGGTGCAATTTGGGAACCTGCTGTTTGTCACCTGCTGGTCGGGAGATAAAACCGTACTGGTCATTGATACCGAAAAGGACAGGATCATTGCTGAAATTACCACTGGTTTACAACCATGTGGCTTGGTTTTGGACCGTTACAACAAGATCTGGGTACTTAGTCAATCCCTGCCGGGAAATAGTTCCACCAACATTGCCATGCTTCAAAAAATCGATCCTGTTACCACAATGATCGAAAAGAGTTTTGAATTTCCGGCTACCGCGAAACCGGTAAAGCTTGTAATTGACGGACCCGGTGAAAATCTCTATTTTCTGTTGGGCAATGATGTCCACAAAATGTCTGTCCTGGCTGATCAATTGCCCGCCAAGCCTTTTCTGGCGCTCCAATCAAAACTGTTGTACAGTTTAGGCATAGATCCCCACAATGGGAATATTTACGTTGGCGATGCGCTGGATTACCAGCAATCTGGCATCATCACCCGCTTTTCCTCCTCCGGCAAACTTCTGGATACTTTTAAATCAGGGATTATTCCGGGGAGGTTTTGCTTTCAGTAATGTTGATATGCTGATTTGATGATGTGCAAATTACCACGGAGTGGTTAAATGTGAATAGCCCCGGGTGGAGCGAAGCGGAACCCGGGGTAACGAATGCCGTACCATGAGCCGTCCGCTATAGTATTTTGAAAGTAGCTGGCATCATCGTTTCGGACGGAAGGTCAGAAATCTTGTAAGAAGATTGAGCTTAGTAGCGATTCCGGAGAGCTTAGTAGTGGTTCTTGGGAGCTTAGTAATGGTTTCGGGTAACTTGGTAGCAATTCCGAGGAGCTTAGTAGCAATTCTGGGATACTTGGTAGCAATTCGGGGAAGCTTAGTAACGGTTGCAGGGAGCTTAGTAGCAATTTTCAGGAGCTTAATAGCAGCTCCGGAGAGCAAAGTGACTGATTGAAAGTCCTTGTTTGACGGTCCGGAGCGCTAAATAACAGTTTGGAAACAATCTTATGGATTTACGGCAACTTCTGTTTTTACTGCCACCGGCTTCGTACTAATCCTGACCTGATTCATCATCTTTGCAAAGGTGTAATCTTTCAATT
>JAVHPO010000315.1:0-2067 GCA_036170635.1 Prolixibacteraceae bacterium
AGGAAATTTCTGTCACCACCCTTCCCAATTGCAAGGGACCAATCAACCTCCTGCTTTTCGATCCAACCAACAATTTGTGCAATGGAAGTGCAACGGTCAAGTTGCTTGATGAAGCAGGGAAAGAGATTCCCAACGTGAGATATCTTTGGTCGGATGGCAGAACAGGAAGTTCTGCGGGAACCCTCTGTCCGGGTAAACTCTATACCGTGCAGGCGACTGTTGAGAATGTTTGTCAAAAAACAACTTCTTTCACCTTACTTTCCAAACCTCTCTGGCAATCTTCATCGGTCGACGGAGTGAACAATTTTACAGTCCTGGCCCCGATTGATGGTGTTAAGTACGAATGGAATTTTGGCAATGGGGTTACAAAAATTGGCCCAGCAGTGAGTTACAATTTCCAAAAAGACGGTATTTACGATGTGCAGTTAAAAGCAGTCGGTTTGAATGGCGTCTCAGAAAGCACCAAACAGGTAGTTGTGATGAAGAGTATTGCCACAACAGATGTCATCAACAAATCCGAGGTTGATCTCTATCCAAATCCTGCAAAAGAGATTATACGGGTAGATTTTAAAAATCCGGCTGAAGGGACCTTGAAAGTCGAGATCAAAAATATCTCCGGACGGAGTGTCTACATTGAGCAAATAACCAATGATGGATCCAGCCACGCTGACATCAATATCCAAAACCTGAATTCAGGTATCTATGTTTTGAGAATCTCCAATGACCAGAGGATCATCGGGGAGAAGAAATTCATAAAAACCAATTGATCAATATCCTCATTCCAATCCCATCGCTTTGATATACCCTTTGTTTTCTGCACAATTTGAGTACCTGCAATTCTCCAGAAAATCGTTCATGATCTTTTGAACAAGTTCCTGACCGGGCCGGGCACGCCGTATATCATCGAAGGTATTTCTCGGACTTTCAGTGAAGGTCACAATGATTTGCCAGTTCTCCGGTTTGGGAACCGCTACCATGGAACTCTGTTTTCCCATTTTCTTGTAGGGCCAGTAGTGGTAACCTATGTTGTTTTTGACCATCAGACGGGTCCATGCAGCGATCCATTTATCGTTGTTCTCACCAGTCTCACCCATGTAAATCGGTAGGTTAACCGAGTCGCGGAAATGAACAAAATCCTGAATATTGGCCTGCAGGGTATCACACCAGTAGCGGTGACAGGTGTACATCATCTTGCTGTCGAATTTTGAATTTTTGAATACCTTGAAGTTCCCATCCCACTGTGCTCCACCCAGCAGTACGATGTGATTTTTATCAACCTCCCGCATCGCTTTCACCGCTTTCATGTAAAGAGGTTCGAGTGCGGCATTCAGCTTCGGCATATCTGCCCCAAAGTAGGGAGCGATGGGTTCATTCAGCAGATCATACCCCAAAATAAGCGGTTCATCTTTGTAATATGCAGCAATTTTCTTCCAGACAGCCACGAAAGTCTCCTGGCTCTTCTCACTGGTCATCAGCCAGGGATAACCATAACTGTCGTCAATATTGTCGCCGGTCTGTCCTCCCGGCGCATCGTGCATGTCGAGGATCACATACAGCTTCGATTCGCGACACCAGCTTAACAGACTGTCGATTCGCTGAAATCCGTCCTGTTTCACCGAAAGGCCCATGTAATCTTCATCCGTAAATAACTTATAGTGAAAGGGTAACCGGATAGAATTAACTCCTGTACTTTTGATGAAACGGATATCTTCGCGGGTAACATAGTTGTCTTTAAATTTCTTCCAGAACTGGTCTGTGAAGTCCGGACCGGCAAGTTCACGAAATGCCTTGTCGATCAAACGGGCCGAACTGGTACCCTTGAAGCCGAACATGTAACCCTCCGGGTTCAGCCAATTGCCCAGATTTATCCCACGGATAAAAAATTTCTCTCCTGTGGGAGACAACAAATCATGGCCTGAAATGGTGATAAACTTTGGTGCGGCATTTTTAGCTGTTTTAGGTTGAAAAGCAGTGATCAGAATAAAACAACTGAGGGCTATCAGCCCCAGTTTTAGCAGGTTTCTCATGGTATTTGTTTTTACTGGAATAGACTGCAAGATAGTGAAA
>JAVHPO010000316.1:0-10544 GCA_036170635.1 Prolixibacteraceae bacterium
GTTCCCTGTGCCAAAGAAGAAGGATAAAGGATAAAGTAAAAAGGATAAAGGATAAAGTAAAAAGGATAAAGGAAGGACGCTACGAGCAAGATTTCGAATGAAACCAAGTTGGCATTCAGTAAATCTTACAACAACATGCGGGGCTAACTTTATCCTTTTTACTTTATCCTTTATCCTTTTTGCGGAAGTGTTTGGAATCCCCCCATTCCCCATACCCAATCTCACTATCCGCCAAGGCCAGCCGCGCATCCAGGCAGCCGGTGCATTGTTCTGGTTCCTCGTCGGTGCAGGGTTTGTTGTTGTACAGCCGGTAGCTGTTACGGTAACTCCCGGGAGTGATATTTGGCATAATGATATTGGCTCCGGCCTTGACTACCTTCTCTCTGCCCAACGGATCGATGGCTTGCAAGGCCGTGGTGGCGGCAATGTTGATGTCAGGCATTATCAGGCGCAGGATAGCAACCATTTTAAGGGACAGATTAAACCTTCCGGACAGTGGCAATGCATCGGCTTGTGGAATATTGAACGGTGTATCATCGTGTTCGATAAAGGGTCCCATACCAACCATGTCGATGTCGAAATCTTTGAAAAACATCAGGTCGCTAGCCAGATCTTCCAGCGTTTGGAAAGGGGTCTCGATCATGACTCCGGTTCCTGTCTGGTAGCCGATTCTTTTGAGAAGCGTTAACGCCTCCAGCCGCTGATCGTAGGTATGTAGGCCATCGCCGGGATGTAACTTCCGGTAAAGTTCAGGATTGCTGCTTTCGATGCGGAGCAAATATCGGTGGGCTCCAGCGGCAAACCAGCGCCGGTAAACCTCCTCAGACTGTTCTCCCAGCGAAAGGGTGATACCCAGTTTGTTGTAGCTCAGTTGTTTGATTTCGGTAATCAGTCGTTCAATTCTTGCGACAAAAATTTCGTTGGTGACCTCTCCCGATTGGATCACAATCGATCCATACCTTTCCCGGTAGGCAAAGAGCGCGGCCTCCAATACCTCCTCGTCGGTCAGGTTGTAGCGTTTTACCTCCTCGTTTGACTTTCTGATTCCGCAATAGAGACAATCTTTTTCGCAAACGTTGGAGAGTTCGATGAGTCCCCTGAAATAGACTTTGTTGCCGACGGTTTGCAGTTTCAGTTCACCGGCTTTTCGAAGCAAAAGCAATCCATCAACCCCTTCCGCCTTGAGAAGAGTGACCAGATTTTCTTTGGAAAAGAGTTTATGTTCCAGAATTTCGTTGATTGTCGGCATACTACAAAGATACACATTTGGCTGTTTTTGTTGAATTGCAGCGAAAAGAACTATTTTTGCAATTCTAAATTATAGGATGAGTAAGAAAGTTTGCATTGGTCTGTCGGGTGGTGTTGATTCAAGTGTCGCCGCATATCTGCTGAAAGAGCAGGGATACGATGTTTTTGCCCTGTTCATGATCAATTGGAAGGAGACGACAGGCAGCCTTACGGCGGAATGTGCATGGGAAGATGATGTGATTTTCGCGGAAATGACTGCCAAAAAACTGGATATCCCGTTTCATGTTGTCGATCTTTCAGACTATTACCGTACCCGTGTGGTGGACTACATGTTCTCTGAGTACGAAAAGGGCCGTACACCCAACCCTGATGTGTTGTGCAACAGGGAGATAAAGTTTGACATTTTCATGCAGAAAGCCCTTGAACTGGGAGCCGTTTTTGTAGCGACCGGTCACTATTGCAGGAGAGAGGTAACAGATGTTGAAGGCGTTCAGACCTTTCGTCTGCTGGAAGGTAAAGATCCCAACAAGGACCAAAGCTATTTCCTCTGCCAGCTGAACCAATACCAACTTTCTAAGTCACTCTTCCCAATCGGTCATCTGCTTAAACCTGCGGTAAGGGAGATTGCCCGGAAACAGGGATTGGTCACTGCCGAACGAAAGGATTCTCAGGGCATCTGCTTTGTAGGGAAGGTCGATCTTCCGGTATTTTTGCAACAAAAGCTGGAGCCAAAAAAGGGAAATGT
This sequence comes from Prolixibacteraceae bacterium, assembly GCA_036170635.1. Lineage (GTDB taxonomy): Bacteria > Bacteroidota > Bacteroidia > Bacteroidales > Prolixibacteraceae > CAINVV01. The sequence continues at coordinate 1,994 of JAVHPO010000316.1, forward strand.
GATACTCATTCCGGCAGATTTTTCTGCCAGGAAAAAACTAGGGAAAAGCGGAGACAATCTGCCGAAACTGACCGCTCCTTTTCCATTCAAACCCTGGCAGGGAAGTGTGATTGGCGAGCACAACGGAGCCCATTATTATACCATTGGACAACGCAAAGGTTTGAATATCGGTGGTTTCACGGAGCCATTGTTTGTTTTGGCCATCGATGTGGTGAGGAATATAGTTTATGTTGGTGAAGGGAAAGAACATCCCGGACTGTACCGTCCCGGACTTTTCATCTCCAAAGAGGAAATTCACTGGATACGGCCCGACAGAGCATTGATCCCGGGTGAGGAGTTCAGCTTCCTGGTAAGGATTCGTTACCGCCAACCGCTGGGAAAAGCCACAATGATCATGAAGGAAGATGGTGCATACATTCTATTCGACCAGGAACAACGGGGGGTTACCTCAGGACAGTTTGCTGCCTGGTACGACGGGGAGGAGTTGATCGGATCGGGAGTGATCGCATAGGCAAATGTGGAAATTGGGAAATGTGAAAATGTGAAAATGTGAAAATGTGCTGATGTGCTAATGTTAGGAGATGCACTGAGAAAATGAGACGGTCCCTGAGCTTGTCGAAGGGCGGACGGAATGGTAAAGATGATATATGATGAGAGTGAAGCAATTCGCTGTATGATATATAGATACAATTAGGATATATCCAAATAGGGAATGCCAAAATTCGCCTTGGTCGTTTTGGTGCTTTTCCGCTTGTGTGGCCATATTCACAATAAGCCTGGAGAGAAGGAGATAATACAATTGAAGCTAGATTTGACTATTTTAGCAGTATGGATAACAAACCCAAACCCATCTTCGCCAAGCGCATCTTCTGGGATGTGAACTTTGAGCAGATCGACTACGATGCAAAAGCCAACTTCGTGATCGAAAGGGTTTTCGAGCGGGGAGATGTGGAGGACATCCGCCAGTGCCGCAGGTATTACGGCGATGAAAAAGTATCGGAGGCATTGCTGAAAGCCAAATTTTTGCCCGAACACAGGATGCACCTTGCAAGCGCTGTTATTGACAAACCACTAACAGATTTCAGATGTTATACACTGAGACAGTTGAACCCCGGACTCTTTCCTTACTAAGGAGGCTGATGGCACTTCCATCACTACAACCATTTTCGCTTGTTGGTGGAACTGCTATGTCTTTGAAATATGGCCATCGGAGTTCTGTTGACCTGGATCTGTTTTTTCATGAAAAGTTTGACCATTCAATTATTGAAAATGAATTGTTGAGTGAATTTGGAAATGAATTTGATTATGAAAGTGGTCATAAGCAGTTCGGAATCTTTTGTAATATTCAACAAATAAAGGTCGATATCGTTTATACTCCCCATTTACCGATCTCAGCCATTGAAACAGAAGACAACATTAGAATGTACAGTAGTGCCGACATAGCAGCCATGAAGATTCAGGCAATTCTAGGCAGGGCAAAGAAGAAGGATTTTTGGGACTTAACCGAACTGCTGCAACATTTCTCCTTGCAGCAAATAATGGATTGGCACAAACAGAAATATCCAAGTCAAATGCTTGCCATCAGCATTCCAAATGCCATCACCTATTTTGCTGAAGCCGATGAAAGCGAAACCCCGGTCAGTTTCAAAAAGCAGACCTGGGAGAGCGTTAAAACTGGGATTCGGAAGGCTGTAAGCGATTATTTACGATAACAAATATACCCTAAATCAGGTATTTTATGTGTAAAAATGTTGCCTGATATTTGTTGTAGAAAATTAGTAATCAATTTATAGGATCATGAGAGCAGAAAATATTTTACAAACCATTGGGAATACGCCGCATGTGCGCATCAACAGGCTTTTCCCGGCCGGTTATCAGGTGTATGCAAAATTGGAGAAAGCCAATCCTGGCGGCAGCATCAAGGACCGTATCGCTTTGACGATGGTCGAAGAGGCAGAGAAAAAAGGAATTCTCAAAAAGGGAACAGTAATCATTGAGCCTACCTCTGGAAATACTGGCATTGGACTGGCACTCGTTGCAGCGGTAAAAGGTTATAGACTTATTCTGACGATGCCTGATTCGATGTCGGTTGAGCGCAGAAGTATCCTGACGGCCTATGGAGCAGAGTTGGAACTGACACCCAGGGAGTTCGGAATGAAAGGGTCCATTGCCAAAGCACAGGAGTTATCTGCGCAGATCAAAAATTCATGGATTCCGATGCAATTTGATAATCCTGACAACATCGTAGCACATGAAAAATATACTGCTGCGGAAATTGTCGCTGATTTTCCCAACGGCATCGATTACCTCATTACCGGTGTTGGAACGGGGGGCCATATTTCGGGCGTTGCAAAAGTTCTGAAAAAGAAATTTCCCAACGTGAAGGTCTTTGCAGTAGAGCCTCAGGCATCACCTGTTATTAGCGGTGGAGCGCCCGGCCCTCACCCGATCCAGGGTATCGGAGCAGGTTTTATTCCTCGAAATCTTAAGATGGAGTACCTCGACGGGACTATCCAAGTTGATAAGGATGAAGCTTTTACCTACACCAAAAGAGCTGCCCGGGAAGAGGGACTGTTTATCGGGATCTCCTCCGGGGCATCGCTGGCTGCAGTGGCCAAAAAGCTGCCTGAAATTCCAAAGGGATCGACGATCCTGACCTTTGTGTATGATAGTGGAGAGAAATACCTTTCAATAGAAGGATTATTCTAGTTTTTGCTTAACTACAGCTCATTTAATTTATCTAAAACCTTATTTTTTATAGGCAACCTTAGTAGAAAAGGCCATTCGTACGAACAATAACCTTATTACCTTATTTAATTGTCATCCAATAGAATAAGGTAATAAGGTTTGGTTTCTCTGCTCTGCTTGGTTTCTACTAAGGTTGCCTATAAAAAATAAGGTTTTACAAATATTGATCGGAGAGGTTCCCCCTGTTGGTCCAATTTCACCCAAGTGGCTCAATTTTCTCCAGCAATACCACATTCTCCACATGGTGTGTATGCGGGAACATATCCACCGGATGCACCTCTTTGACAGCATATTGCTGCTGCATCAACTGCAGATCGCGTGCTTGCGTGGCAGGATTGCAACTGACGTAAACGATCCGGTGGGGAAATGCGGCCAATATTGCCTGCACCACCTTTTCATCCATTCCTGCCCTTGGCGGATCGGTGATGATCACATCCGGATGACCATTTTCTTTAACAAATGATTCCGTCAAAATATCCTTCATATCGCCGGCGAAAAAGAGGGTATTGTGAATTCCATTGTTTTCAGAATTGATCTTCGCATCAGCGATCGCTTCAGGCACGTACTCGATCCCAACCACTTTTTTAGCGCTTCCGGCTACGAAATTGGCAATGGTTCCGGTTCCGGTATAGAGGTCATAGACAACCTCATTTCCTGTAAGCCCGGCCATTTGCCGTGCAATTTTGTAAAGTTCGTAAGCCTGTGCTGAATTGGTCTGGTAAAAGGACTTCGGACCTACAATGAATTTCAGCCCCTCCATCTCTTCAACAAGATGGTCTTTCCCTTTGAACACGATAACCTCCTGGTCGGTGATGGTATCGTTGCCTTTTTCGTTGATTACATAAAGCAAAGAGGATACTTGCGGGAAGCTGTCGGCAATGAAATTCAGCAATCCCTCACATTCGGTTTTGTCGTAATAATAGAAAACGACAATCACCATTACCTCTCCTTTTTCAGTGGAACGGACTGTGATTGTTCGGAGTAATCCGCTTCTGTTTCTCAGATCGAAAAAGGGAAGTTTGCGTTCGAGTGCATAATCGCGTACCGCATTGCGAATTTCGTTGGAGGGGGAGGGCTGAAGCCAGCATTTTTGGATATTCATCACCTTGTCGAACATTCCCGGTATGTGAAATCCCAGAACGTCCTGGTCACTGATTTCATTGCCGGAACGAATCTCCTCGTCGGAGAGCCAGCGCCGGTTCGAGAAGGTAAACTCCAGTTTATTGCGATAAAATGTTGTTCTCTGTGAACCGGTAATCGGGTGAAGCGTAGGGATATTCACTTTCCCGATTCTTGTAAGTTGATCAACCACCTGTTTTTGCTTGTAGAATAGCTGTTTTTCGTAGGGAAGGTATTGCCATTTACACCCTCCGCAAAGGTCGAAATGTTCGCAAAATGCTTCAATACGGTCCGGTGAAGGTTTTTTAATGGCCACCACCTTTCCCTCCATGTACTTCTCCTTTTTTTTTGTGACCTGAATATCCACCACATCGCCCGGTATCACATTGGTAGTAAACACGACGACCCCTTCCACCCTGGCGACCGCTTTACCCTCCGCGCCGGCGTCAAGAATTTCGACATTCTGCAAAAGAGGTAATTTTTTGGAATTTCTTCCCATTATGACATTTTTTTATTGTTACTATTTTAATCATTTGTTCTTTCCGTCCGAAATTGAGGTATCAGCTTTTTTTAGCATGCTAACGCGGACGGCTCTTTCATCATCATCCCAACCCGGGGTGTCGCTCCTTCGTCGCTTTACCCCGGGCTATTAACATTTAACGGGGTAGGATCCGAGAAGGACCAACATTGTGGTCGGGAAATTTTGGGTGAGACTGCCAATTTTCACATTTCCACATTTTCCAGTTTTCACCTTTTGATCATTCGACAGGAACCGGTCTCATCGTCCAAGTCGTCCAAGTCGTCCAAGTCGTCCTCAAAAGCTGCTCCAATTGATCTCCTCCGGGTGGCTCCATTTTCCCTGGGAGCGCAGTACCTGCTCGATGACATCCCTGACACATCCTTCGCCTCCGTTTCTGTCGGAAATATAGGCCGAGATCTCCTTGATTTCCGATGCCGCATCGTTCGGGCATACCGCCAGTCCGACTTTGGTCATCACATTGTAATCGGGTATATCGTCTCCCATATAGAGAATCTCATCTGCCGTGAGGTTATTTTTTTGAAGGAAGTCGACCAGACAAGGTGCCTTGTCGAGTGTTCCCATGTAAACATTGGTAATGCCAAGCCGGTCGAGCCTGTTCCTCATATCTTGTGTTTTCCCTCCGGTGATGATGCCAATTGGATAGCCCGACCGCAACGCGTACATGATGGCATATCCATCTTTCATGTTGGAGGAACGGATCGGATCACCTTCCGGTGAGAGGCTCAGGACGTTGTGGGAGAGTACCCCGTCAACATCGAATACAAATCCTTTTATCTTGCTAAGTTCTTCTTTAAAAAATGCCATAATAACTAAAAATATGTCTGTAATACAGTGTTTTATAATATTTTATCTATTAATTCTGTTTCCCGTTCTCAGTTCTCTTCTCTTTCCTTTTGCTTCAGAGATGATTCGCAGCCTTCCGTCCGAAACGATCCAATCTCCTTTTTGAAAATGCTACCGCGGACGGTGGTTCTTATTCATCTCTTTACCCGGGGTATCGCTCCTTCGTCGCTCACCCCGGGCTACAATACTGGTCATCCCTGACGGGATTACAAAATATCGCGGTGCAACTAAGCTACTCTTCTCATTTTCACATCAGCATATTTTCACATCAGCACATCAGCACATTTTCACATTTCCCAATTTTCACATTATTTTTCCCTTTGGCTCCCCCTCGCCCTATCTCCCCCTCGTTTTTGCTTAGCCTTCTATCTCCTTTTTCAGTCACACCTGATGGAACTGAGAGATGTCATTGCTGATTAACGCATATAGTTTCTGCCATTCGGGATGTTGCTCCAGCATTATGAGGTGCATCTTCATGATTTGCTGATTGTCACGAACCGCAGGCCCGGTCTGAACATCCGGCGGGGAAAACAACATAGCTCTTTGTGCCGTTTCGGCGATCAGTGGCTTTAGCAGGTTGAAGTCGAGGTGCTGCTCCTTTAGTAATTTCTCTCCGATGGCGTAAAAATGGTTCACGAAGTTGCAAACAAAAACAGCAGCCAGATGAAGTTCCATTCGCTGCGCCGAATCAATTAGGAAAACCTGATCCGAGATGGTTTTGGCCAGTTTGCTCAGTTTTTCAAGGTTCTCCGAACTGTTAGCCTCAATACAAATTGGCACAGTGGTGAAATCGACAGCTTTTTGTTTGGACAAAGTTTGCAATGGGTAGAAAACCCCGTAATTATCTGAGAACGATGCCAGGATATCGATGGAGATACTGCCCGAAGTGTGCACGATCAATTGGTCCCGGAACGGGGCGTTTGTCAATACTTCAGTGATGGCCGCCTCTGATACTGCCAGGATGTAAAGGTCCGCATCGGTGATTATCCCAGGTTTGGAAGTGGTGAAAGTGCATTCCAGCAAATTGGCCAAATCAGAAGCGCTCGTACCGGTGCGACCATAAACCTGAATAATTTCAGCATGTTGCGCATGAAGCGCCATTCCAAGTTGGGTGGCTAAATTTCCGGTACCAAGAATTACGATCCGCATTCAATAACTTTTTTGCAAAAATAGGGTAATTATCATTAAATCGTTAAGTTATAAAGTTTAACTTTGCAGGCAATTTAAAGCAAAAATTCTCAAACCAAATATTTATTTTATGACGAAGTATGTTTATACATTCGGCAACGGCCAGGCTGAAGGCCGTGCAGAGATGAAAAATTTGCTGGGTGGCAAGGGCGCCAACCTCGCAGAGATGAATCTGATTGGTGTTCCGGTTCCCCCGGGATTCACCATTACCACTGAAGTTTGTACAGAGTTTACCGAAAAAGGAAGAAAAGCAGCATTCGCTTTGATTGAAAAAGATGTACAGGCCGCTGTGGCAACCATCGAAAATATTACAGGAACCAAATTTGGGTCGAAAGAAAACCCCTGCCTGGTTTCAGTCAGGTCAGGGGCAAGGGCATCCATGCCCGGTATGATGGACACCATCCTGAACCTCGGGCTAAATGATGTTGCCGTTGAGGGTATTGCTTTAAAATCAGGAAATCCCCGTTTTGCCTGGGACTCCTATCGTCGTTTCGTCCAAATGTATGGCGACGTCGTTTTGGGAATGAAACCTCACAGCAAAACAGACATCGATCCTTTCGAGGAGATCATCGAGCACATGAAAGAGGAGGTCGGTATCAAAGAAGATACTGATTTTACCGTTGATAACCTGAAAACATTGGTATTGCGCTTCAAAGCTGCCGTATTGAAAGTTACAGGCAAAGATTTCCCGGTCGACCCATGGGAGCAACTTTGGGGCGCCGTTGCAGCCGTATTCGAAAGCTGGATGAACGACCGCGCCATCTACTACCGGAAGCTGAACAACATCCCTGTTGAGTGGGGAACCGCTGTGAACGTACAGGCCATGGTTTTCGGAAACATGGGTGGAAATTCTGCCACCGGTGTTGGTTTTACCCGCGATGCATCGACAGGCGAAAATATGTTTATCGGTGAGTACCTCGTCAACGCACAAGGTGAGGATGTTGTTGCCGGTATCCGTACTCCCCAGCAGATTACCAAAATTGGATCAAAACGCTGGGCTGAACTGCAAAATGTTACGGAAGAGGAACGTGCTTCCAAATTTCCGTCCCTCGAAGAGACCATGCCAAAAGCATACGCTCAACTTGCTGAGATCCAGGAAAAACTGGAAAATCACTACAAGGATATGCAGGATATCGAGTTTACCATTCAGGATGGAAAACTTTGGTTGCTGCAAACACGTAACGGGAAACGTACCGGCGCCGCGATGTTGAAAATTGCCGTTGATCTTTTGAGTGAAGGCAAAATCGACGAAAAAACAGCGATGTTGCGCGTCGAGCCCAACAAACTGGACGAACTTTTGCACCCTGTCTTTGATGTGAACGCGCTCAAAACAGCCAAACTGATCGCCAAAGGTCTGCCGGCTTCACCGGGTGCAGCTACCGGCCAAATCGTTTTCTTTGCCGATGAAGCAAAAAATTATGACCACTCCATCCTGGTAAGGATTGAAACTTCTCCCGAAGATTTGGAAGGAATGAACATTGCCCGTGGTATCCTGACCGCCCGCGGAGGCATGACCTCCCATGCGGCTGTTGTGGCACGCGGAATGGGAAAATGTTGTGTTTCAGGCGCCGGCTCTTTGAGAATCAACTACAAGACCCGTACCATGGAAGCCGCTGGAAAAGTTTACAATGAAGGCGACTGGATCTCCCTGAATGGTTCTACCGGCGAAGTTTTTGACGGGAAAGTCAAAACCCAGGAGGCCACCATCAGCGATGATTTCGCAAAAGTGATGGAACTTGCCGACAAATATACCCGCATGTCTGTCCGCACGAACGCAGATACACCACATGATGCCAAAATGGCCCGTCAGTTCGGAGCCAAAGGTATCGGCCTTTGCCGTACCGAGCACATGTTCTTCGAAGGCGCCCGTATCAAGGCAATGCGCGAAATGATCCTCTCTTCCAGCATCGAAGGAAGAAAAGAGGCCTTGGCCAAATTGTTGCCATACCAACGCGCCGACTTCGAAGGGATCTTCGAAGCAATGGCCGGTTATGGTGTGACAATTCGTTTGCTCGATCCGCCATTGCACGAATTTGTACCGCACGAAATGGCGATGCAAAAGGAGCTGGCCGACGAGATGGGTCTTACATTGGATCAAGTCAAACAAAAAGT
>JAVHPO010000317.1:0-2018 GCA_036170635.1 Prolixibacteraceae bacterium
AATAAACTCTTTGTCAGGTTGGATAGTTGTTTAAATTTGTAATCTGGTTACCATACAGTCTATTCCAATATGTTCAGGACTCCAATCTTCTTTTTGTCGCTATTGTTACTGGTTTTGATAACGATCTTACCAGGAAACCTGCAGGCACAATCGCTTGTATCGGGTAGCGCTGACTACAAGGAAAACACAGCCTATCCAACTTTTCCGGTCAATGATCCGATCTATTTCTTTTGCACCCAGGAAGGTGCCGACATCGGTTCACTTACTGCAAAATCGGCCGGTTCGATAGTCTCCTTTCTTTGGGAAAAGTTTGATCCGGCAACATTGAAATTCGCGAATTTTTCGAATGAAACAGGGTCCACCTCCACCATCAGTCGTCTTGCGAATGGTTGTTACAGGGTTTCCTTTGCCGAAAATGGTCTGAATTTTCAATTTCGGGCTTGGGTTTTGAATGGCTGGAACAAGCCGGTGGCGGCTATCACTGAATCTACCTGCACCAGTTTGAGACTAACCTCTTCGACAACCGGTTCTACTTATCAGTACTACGATCTCACATCGGGAAAGGTAGTTGTCATAAGTTCGGATTACCATTACCGGTGGTATGTTGGAACTCAGTATCTCTCTTCCATTCAAAATCCAACCATCTTTCAACCTCCTTCCCAAAATACGGTCTACCGGGTGGAGGTGACCGACCGCACGGGATGCATGAAAAGCGCGGAGATTAGCTATACATCGCCGATTCCGGTTGCCAAATTCTCATGGAGTACCCCACAGCAAAACGATCCGCAATATTCATTTCCTCAGGCCCCGGCCAATATTGATTTCAAAAATCTGAGCGAAAACAGCGATGCCGGCAAGTTTGAGTGGTATCTATTCAAAGACAAAAGTATTCTCGAATCGATTGGAGGCGGAACTTCAGTAATTGACTCGTTTCAGGCGGTATTGTACGATGCCAATCCTCTTTACACCTATGAGCTGTCGGGGAAATACAAAGTCAAACTGGTTGCATCCAAAACAGTGCAGGCCCTGACCTGCCGCGACACCTTCTATCTACCGGATTTCATCATCGTAGACACATCACTTGTGAAAGTTTCTCCGGTCTTTACCCCTAACGGGGATGGTGTCAATGACAAAATGATCATCAAAACCAGATCGCTCGAATCCCTCGATCTCACGGTAGTGAACCGCTGGGGCAAGGTTGTACATCATTTCTCGTCCAACAACTACATTCCTGCTGAGTCAGAGATTGCAGCCTGGGATGGCCGTGTTAATGGCAATCTCTTGCCTGCCGGGGTCTATTTTTATGTGGTGGATGCCCAGGGAAGGGATGGTGTACGACGGCGGATGAAAGGGTTTGTGGAGATGATCTGGTAAAGAATGTGTTGATGTGCTAATGTGTAAATGTGTTGATGTGTTGATTAGCTAATGTGCTGATTTTCAAATGGAATGATGAGTGCATAGAAAAACGGATTATGATGGTTTTAGTCACCATGTTGCATTGAAACAAAACCAGCCGCGTAGTGGCGGTATATTGGTAGCCCCGGGTGGAGTGAAGCGGAACCCGGGGTAAGTGGATATAGATAGACAGCCGTCCGCGGTAGCATATGAAAAACGATGTTTTGTTCGTTTCGGACGGAATGGAGGGAAAGATTATAAAACGAAGAAAGGGCCAAATATATGGATAGTAAATTAGAGAATGCCAGGAGCATCCTCTGGGCACAGCAGCAGTGGCCGGGGATCTATTTTTTTAAGTTTATTGTACCCAATGACAAAGTGAAACTGGAGCTGGTAAAAAAACTGTTTCTGCACGAGGATCATATCACTTACCGTACCTCAAAAGACATCCGGTTTATTGCCCTTTCATGCAAACAAGAGATGAAAAACCCGGATGAAGTGCTGGAGATTTATGCGAAGGCGGGAGAGATTGAGGGAGTTATTTCGCTTTAATCAAAATAACTGAATCGATTACTTTGTCTCTTTTTCCGATAAGAGGGGGAGAGGGGGCGATTGGGAGAAGG
>JAVHPO010000318.1:0-8913 GCA_036170635.1 Prolixibacteraceae bacterium
GTAACGTTGGAGAAGTTCCTTTCAGATTACAAATTGAGTTCCCAAAAAGTGGGACCGACCATTTCTGATGATATCAAAAAGGATGCAGTATTATCAGTTTTCTTTGCCCTGATTATCATCTTCCTATACATTGCCGTTCGTTTCAGGAACTGGCAGTTTGGTCTGGGAGGTTTGGTATCGCTGGCACACGACGTGATCATCGTTATTGGTTTGTACTCCTTGCTGGATGGATGGCTCTCCTTCTCGCTAGCCGTTGATATGTCGTTTATTGCCGCGGTATTGACCATCATCGGGTATTCAATCAACGATACCGTGATCGTCTTTGACCGTATCCGTGAATATGTTCACCTCCACCCAAAACAGGATGCGATGAAGACATACAACGATGCTATGAACAGCACACTACGCCGTACCTTCAGTACTTCGCTAACCGTGTTGGTGGTTTTGTTTGCCATCTTCCTTTTTGGCGGAATAGCGATCAAAGGATTTGTATTCGCATTGTTGTTCGGTATTCTCTTCGGAACTTACTCTTCGGTTTTCGTGGCAACTCCGATTGCTTATGATACCTTGATGAGAAGGCAGAAAAAGCTTGACGAAAAGAAATAACGAAGCTTCAAAATGTAAAAAAACCCGGGACCATAAATTCCGGGTTTTTTCATGACATAAATTGGTGAATTCGAATCAATTTTGTCAGGATTGTTATCTTTGCAAAAAAGTGTATTCTTATGTCACATCCTTTGCTTTTTTTCAGTGGCGGTGAAATCATGGTCATCGTCTTTTTTGTCCTCATCCTGTTTGGTGCGGATGCCATTCCCGGTATTGCCAGAACGATAGGGAAACTGTATGGTGAGTTTCACAAGGCGACTGATGACATCAAGCGTGAAATCACCGATCATACATCAGGCTTACAAAATGAATTTGGTAACCTCAAAGATAAGATTGAGAAAAAGGGTGGCGATTTTACACGAAAAATTGATGAGGAACTAAAGTAACCATGCTTGAAGCCAGTCTGATTACCAAATCGTATGGAGATCTTCAGGTACTGAAAAGTGTCTCCCTGAAGGTTAAAGAACACGAGATTGTCTCGGTGGTTGGCGCCAGTGGAGCAGGAAAGACAACTCTTTTGCAGATTTTGGGATCTTTGATTCAACCCGATTCCGGAAAGGTTTTGATCCAAGGAAACGACTTGTTCTCATTGGCTGAAAGGGATTTGTCGCGGTTTAGAAACAGAAAGATAGGCTTTGTCTTCCAGTTTCATCACCTGCTTCCCGAATTTACAGCATTCGAAAATGTTTGCATTCCGGGCTTTATTGCCGGAACAAAGAAGAGTTCTGTCGAAAAGAGGGCTGAAGAGCTATTGCAGATTCTCGATCTGTTACCACGAAAGCAGCACAAACCATCGGAACTGTCGGGTGGTGAGAAGCAGCGGGTGGCCATTGCCAGGGCATTGATCAACAATCCTTCTGTTATTCTGGCCGATGAACCATCCGGTAACCTGGATTCTCAAAATCAGGAGGAGCTCTACCGGCTTTTCTTCTCACTCCGCGAACAATTTGGCCACACTTTCGTCATCGTCACCCACGATGATCATTTTGCAGGTATGACGGATCGGATGATCAGGCTGCAGGATGGTTGTATAAAAAGTGCCTAAAGTATTTAAAGTGCCTAAAGTACTTACGCCACTTGCAATATTGGTTCGGAGTCGCCAACTTTAGGCACTTTAAATACTTTAGGCATTTTAGGCACTCTACTATGAGCAACACCTGGTTCCAATTCAAACAATTCCGCATAGAGCAGCCACGATCTGCCCTTAAAGTGGGTACGGATGGAGTGTTGCTGGGAGCCTGGTGTGGGGTGACAGGTGCAAAACGTATCCTGGATGTCGGGACAGGTACCGGTGTGATCTCACTGATGCTGGCGCAAAGGTCGGACGCAAAGATTACGGCTGTTGAAATAAACGAAGATGCTTGTCAGGATGCACGCCACAACTTTCAAAATTCTCAATGGAGTGAAAGGCTTTCGCTCTATTCGGGTGACTTCAACAAGTTCCAGGAATCGCATGCCTTATCCTTTGATTTGGTCGTATGCAATCCACCCTTCTTTAAAAAGTCGATGAAATCTTCCGATCCGGCCACCTCCATCGCGCGGCACGATGTCTCACTCACATTTGAACTGCTGATTGATGGTGCGAAAAAGTTGTTGACTGACCAAGGGAAATTGGTGGTAATCCTTCCCATTGAACCATTGGATGATTTTCGGGAAACCGCGCGGCTTGCCGGCTTCTACCTTAGCAGGAAAACCACCATCATACCAAAAATTGGTAAACCGCCCAAACGGGTTTTGCTTGAGTTCTCTGTCTCAGCAACCTATCCGGAGTCGGATGAATTGGTTATCCTTATTGACAATCATACCTTTTCTGAAAAATTCATTAAATTGACCGAAGAGTTCTACCTGGGAAGCTGAAATGTTTAAAAAAGCGCCGGTCCCTGAGCTTGTCGAAGGGAAATGTTTGAAATGTTAAACCCCACAAACAATTTTCAAACCCTTCAAACCTATAAACATTTCAAACTCTTCAAAACAATATCTGATTTTTTTTGTAGTTTAGTCCACTATCAAATCAACCATTAAAATTTCAAAATATGGAGATGTTAGCCTCTTTTGCCAAAGTAAATATTTGGTCGGTTATTTTAGCCGGCATTGCATACCTGGTCCTCGGAGCCCTCTGGTATTCACCTCTGTTGTTTGGCAAGCAGTGGATGGCCTTGAACGGATTTACAGATAAAGATTTAAAATCGAACAAACCGATGTGGATGATCACTTTGGTCACCTTCTTGTCGGCCTGTGTCGCCTCATTTGTGATTTCGATGGTGCTCGGTCCACGTTCCAGTGCCGCTTTTGGAGCCATCATCGGGGCCTGCATCGTTTTTTTCTGGATAGCCATGTCCAAGTTGACCAGTGTTTTATTTGAGAATCAGCCCGTTAAACTTTATCTTCTTCATGCTGGATTTGATCTAGTGGCCTTCATGATCATGGGAGCCATCGTGGGATTCTGGCGCTAGTTGTTGCGCATTTTTTATTTGGCGATGAATTGATATCTAGTATCTTAATGCTCCATCACTATCTTAACTGAAAAATGCAAAAATTTATTTTCCTGTTCCTGACAGTAATACTCTGTATCAATCAGGGTCATGCCCAGCCTTTGTCTCCATCGGCAAAGGTGAGCCTGCTTATCTGTGCTCCCGGGGACGAGATCTACTCATATTGGGGGCATGCTGCCATCCGGGTTCAGGATCCATTGTACCAGATGGATAGTGTTTTCAATTATGGAGTTTTCGATTTTTTTGCACCCCACTTCTACTGGCGTTTTGCCAAAGGGGAGACCGACTACCAGTTGGGCATTCAGCGGATGAGTTCCTTTCTGCGGGTTTATCGTGATGATCAGCAAAAGGTAACGGAATATGAGCTTTTGCTAACTCCTGCCGAACGTCAGTCGATTTATGACGCATTGGTCGAAAATTACAAACCTGAGAACCGAATCTATCGCTACTCTCATTTTGAGGATAATTGTTCTACCAGATTGCGCGATCAGATTGAAAAGGCATTAAGTGGGAAAATAAAATACGATACCTCCCGGGATAAGAGAATGTCATTTAGAGATTTAATTGAATTGTACTTTCAGGATAACAGTTGGGATGGTTTGGGAATTAAACTTGCTCTGGGGCTTCCGACCGACCGAATTGCCACTTTTTCAGAAAAGATGTTTTTACCAGATTACCTTGGAGATGATATGGCCAAAGCAGTGGTGGAACGAGATGGAAAAACTACATCTTTGACTGGTGAAGCGGTTATTCTATTTGATGCACCTGCATGGAAACGTAGCTTCTCTTTTACATCACCTGTGGTCGTGATACTGCTCTTCTTTCTTGCTGTGGTCGTCTTAACAATTCTGGAAAGGGAAAGAAAAACAAGATACCACTGGCTGGACATAGTCGTTTTCATTGCCTTTGGCATTGCCGGAATGATTCTTTATTTCACCACCTTTATCTCGGTGATGCCCTCCACCAAATGGAACCTGAATCTCATTTGGGCATTCCCAATCCATTTCCTTCTCGGGATATTGTGGATATTTCCCTCCATGCGTCCAAAATTGTTCTGGTATGTTCGCCTGACTGCCATTGTTACCACTCTATTTCTTATTTCTATGTATTTCCTTCCCCAAACCTTCCATTGGCTGGTGGTGCCGTTGTGTTTGATTTTAATCATTCGAGTGGTAACGATCTCAAAAGCGAAATTATTTCAAAAAGTTAAGTTTTGATTTTCACCACATAGGCACATAGGGCACAATAGTTTCTACTGTGTCCTATGTGCCTATGTGGTGATTTTACCTAATTTGGAGAAGCAGTAATATACAATTTATTTAGCAATCCTAATGAGCGAACGCTGGCCGATTACCATGATTTTTCTATATTTACCTACTCATTAAATGACCAGTAACATTGACTACTACCCCCAATAAATATGTTGAGACCCCGTTGATGAAGCAATATTATGCCGTCAAGAACAAATATCCTGATGCGGTGTTGCTTTTCAGGGTAGGCGACTTCTATGAAACTTTCGGGGAAGATGCCATCAAAGCTGCCGAGATCTGCGGAATAACACTGACCCGCCGTGCCAACGGTTCCGCCAGCTTTGTTGAACTTGCAGGATTTCCTTACCATGCGTTGGATACTTACCTCCCCAAACTGGTCAGGGCCGGCCAGCGGGTAGCGATCTGCGAGCAACTCGAAGATCCCAAACTTACCAAAACGATCGTCAAAAGGGGAATTACGGAATTGGTCACCCCTGGGGTATCGATCAATGACAATGTGCTGGAGCACAGGGAAAACAATTTCCTGGCATCTGTTCACATCGAAAAAAACATAGCCGGTGTAGCCTTCCTGGATATCTCCACAGGTGAGTTTATTACCGCAGAGGGGAGCTTTGAATACATCGACAAACTCCTCAGCAGCTTTCAGCCCAAGGAGGTGCTTTTTCAGAAAGGGAAGGAGAAACTCTTTACAGAATATTTTGGACCTAAATTCTACACGTATAAACTCGACGATTGGGTCTATACTTTTGATGCGGCCAACGACCGGTTACTTCGCCATTTTGAGACGGCCAATCTCAAGGGTTTCGGCGTTCAGAACCTGGAGATGGGTATCATCGCATCCGGGGCTATTCTCTATTACCTCGACATTACCCAGCACAAGCAGGTTAGCCATATCACAGCGCTTTCGCGGATCGAGGAGGACCAGTATGTCTGGCTGGACCGTTTCACGATCAGGAATCTTGAACTTTTTCATACCATCAACGAAGGGGCCAAAACACTGATCCAGGTGATCGACCGCTCCATCACCCCCATGGGAGCGAGGTTACTGAAACGATGGATGGCACTGCCTTTGAAGGATACGGGCAAAATACGGGAAAGGCAGGAGGTGGTGGAGCGTTTTGTCACCCATCCTGAACTGAAGGAAGAGATCGAAACGCAGTTGCATCTGGTAGGCGACCTCGAACGAATCATTTCAAAGGCTTCGGTTGGACGTATCAACCCCCGCGAAATGGTGCAGTTGAAAAACTCCCTGCTGGCCATAGCAAAAATCAAAAGCTACTGCGAATCTTCAGAGAACAATGTCCTGGTAAGGGTTGCTGAACAACTGAACCCTTGTCAAACCATTTGCGAAAGAATTGCAAACGAATTGGTTGCGGAGCCTCCCGTGATGCTGGTCAAGGGAAACGCAATCGCCGCGGGTGTCTCGGCAGAGCTGGACGAACTGCGCTCACTGGCCTTTTCGGGAAAAGATTACCTGCAAAAGCTGCAGGAACGCGAGAGCATCCGCACAGGCATCTCATCGCTGAAGGTCTCCTACAACAATGTTTTCGGCTATTTCATCGAAGTGCGCAACATGCACAAGGACAAAGTCCCAAACGACTGGATCCGCAAGCAGACGCTGGTCAATGCGGAACGGTATATTACAGAGGAGCTGAAAGAGTATGAAACTAAAATTTTAGGGGCTGAAGAACGTATTTTGGCACTCGAAACCACCCTTTTCAACGACTTGATCAATTCATTGACAGATTATTACCAGGCCATACAGCTCAATGCCATGTTGACGGCCCAGATCGATTGTCTGTGCTCTTTTGCCACCGTAGCTGTTCAATACAAATACAGCCGTCCGGATGTAAACGACAGCGATCTGCTTGAGATCAAGGGTGGGCGGCATCCGGTGATCGAACAGCAACTCCCGGTCGGTGAAAAGTATATTGCCAACGACCTGACACTCGACAACACTGAACAGCAGATCATCATGATTACCGGTCCAAACATGGCTGGTAAATCGGCCTTGCTCAGACAAACGGCGCTGATCGTACTGTTGGCGCAGATAGGATCATATGTGCCGGCAGAGGCAGCGAGCATCGGATACATCGATAAAATATTTACCAGGGTAGGTGCATCCGACAATATTTCGTCGGGCGAATCCACCTTTATGGTAGAGATGACGGAGGCAGCCAGTATCCTTAACAATATTTCGGACCGAAGCCTGATCCTCTTCGACGAGCTGGGCCGTGGCACCAGCACCTACGATGGTATCTCCATTGCCTGGTCGATCGTCGAATACATCCACGAACACCCCAGGGTAAGGGCTAAAACCCTGTTTGCTACCCATTACCATGAGTTGAACGAGATGGAAAAATCGTTTGGACGCATCCGGAATTTCAACGTTTCGATCAAGGAATTGGGGAAAAATATTATCTTTCTGCGTAAATTGGTACCAGGAGGAAGCAACCACAGTTTTGGAATCCATGTAGCTCAGATGGCCGGGATGCCCCCGAGCGTGGTGGCACGTGCAGAAGATATTCTGGCGCAGATGGAGAAGAGCAACCGGAAGGAGTATCCGGCGAAACCGGTTGGCGACCTGGCCCAGAACAGGGAAGGATATCAACTTAGCTTCTTCCAATTGGACGACCCGGTTCTGAAGCAGATTCGCGATGAGATCAAAAATCTGGATATCAACCGGATGTCGCCGCTAGAAGCGCTAAACAAACTGAACGAGATTAAGAAGATTATTGGGATTTGAGGATGTGCTGATTAGTTGATTCGCTGATTAGTTGATGTGATGATGTGTTGATTAGCTGATTAGTTGATGTGATGATGTGCTGATTAGCTAATTAGCTGATGTGATGATGTGCTGATTAGCTGATTAGCTGATGTGATGATAGGCAGATAAGTCATTTAAATAGCATTTGATCAAATTATTTTTGTTGTATGAGGAAGAAAACAATGAATGAATCACTATCTTAATCACCACATCACCACATCACCACATCAACTAATCAACACATCTAAAAATAAGTAATCACCTAAATTTGTGAAGCCATGAGTATCGGAAAAGAGTTCAAAGAGTTTGCCATGCGAGGCAATGTCGTGGATATGGCAGTAGGTATCATCATTGGAGCCGCTTTTGGCAAGATTATCACCTCTTTTGTATCGGATGTGCTGCTTCCACCTCTGGGCATGATCATTGGAGGAACCGATTTCACCTCATTCAAAATCCAACTGAGTCAGCCTGTTATTTCCGGTGGTAAAGTCGTTGCCCAGGGAGCAAGTCTAAATTATGGAAACTTCATTCAGGTGACTGTCGATTTTGTCATCATTGCTTTTGCCATCTTTATGATGATCAAAATGATGAACCGCTTCATGAAGAAAAATGAAGTGCCTGCTGCACCTCCTGCTCCGCCTGAACCTTCCAAAGAGGAGTTGCTGCTGACGGAGATCAGGGATTTGCTGAAGAAGAAATGATTATTCTACTGGAGGCAGCAGGTTGCTTCGTCGTGCCTCCTACCAATGACGGTACTTTTTGCGTAATTGGTTAATGGCTATTCCTTATCAATCATTTACTAAGCCAATAGCACCGTCATTGCGAACGGAGTGAAGCAACCTGTTGCCTCCTGTAGAATCTTTCACATTATTTTTTCATCAAGTATTGGTAGTAAAATGAAAATGATTACTTTTGCAGTCCGAAATAGTTCGTTCAGGCTCTAAAAGAGGTGAGTTTAGCCCGCCTGCCGGACCCAAATATTTAAATTGTAAACATGTACGCAATTGTAGAAATCGCCGGACAGCAGTTCAAGGTGGAAAAAGAGAGAAAGGTCTATGTTCATCGTCTTCCAAACGAAGTGGGAACAGAGGTAACTTTCGACAAAGTATTATTGGTCGACAACGAAGGGGTAATTAGCATCGGAGCACCTGTTGTTGAAGGCGCTAAAGTTAGTGCAACAGTTCTTTCACACCTGAAAGGGGAGAAGGTAATTGTTTTCAAAAAGAAACGCCGCAAAGGCTACAGAAAGAAAAACGGTCACCGTCAGTTCTTTTCCCAGATTCAAATTTCAGAAATAGTAGCGTAACCCTCTAAAAACAATTTACCATGGCACATAAAAAAGGGGCGGGTAGTTCGAAGAACGGCCGCGAATCAGAAAGCAAACGACTTGGAGTGAAAATATATGGTGGTCAGGCTGCCAAAGCAGGGAACATCCTGGTTCGCCAGCGTGGAACTGTTCACAATCCGGGAGCAAATGTAGGAATCGGTAAAGATCATACACTTTTCGCATTGATCGATGGTACCGTCGCTTTCAAAAAGAAGACCAACGCAAAATCGTATGTGAGCGTTGAGCCGTTGAAGGAAGCAGCAGAGTAAATCCCAATAAGCTCATAAAATTCTCTCCTGTTTTGTTGCCCTGGCAATGAAACAGGAGTTTTTTTTGTTGTAACTTTGACAATTGACAATTGACAATGGATAATTGACAATGGTTAATGATGTATAATTCTGAATTAGTGAATTTTACAAAATACATAGAACTCATATCTCATAACTCATA
>JAVHPO010000318.1:9013-10445 GCA_036170635.1 Prolixibacteraceae bacterium
ATTCTGAATTAGTGAATTTTACAAAATACATAGAACTCATATCTCATAACTCATATCTCATAACTCATAACTCATATCTCATAACTCATATCTCATATCTCATAACTCCCTCATTATGATTAGCTTAAAATTTATCCAGGAAAATCCGGAATTTGTGATCGAAAGACTCGCTGTCAAATATTTCGATGCACGGGAAATTGTTCAGCAGGTTTTGGCGCTCTACCAAAAACGCAACGAATACCAGATCGAAAGTGATGGTTGCAGGGCGGAGATGAACCAATTGTCGAAGGAAATCGGACTCCTGTTCAAGGATGGTAAAGCAGAAGAGGCCAACAAAGCCAAAGAGCGGACGGTGGTTCTCAAGGAGCTGATTCGTCAGCACGATGATGATTTTGTGAACATTGATTCTCAAATGGCGGCGCTACAGGTGTTGATGCCCAATCTTCCTTCCACACTGGTTCCAGCAGGAAAAACCCCTGAAGACAATCTGGTGGTTGCCACTGGCGGTACCATTCCGCAACTTCCCAAAGGTTCCAAACCTCACTGGGAGCTTGCAGCCCAGTATGATTTGATCGATTTTGAACTGGGTGTGAAAATTACAGGAGCAGGGTTTCCTGTTTACAAAGGATTCGGCGCCCGCATTCAGCGCGCACTGATCAACTTCTTCCTCGACCAGGGAAGAGCCGCAGGCTATCTGGAGGTGCAACCCCCTTATGTTGTGAACGAGGCTTCCGGTTTTGGTACCGGTCAGCTGCCCGACAAGGAGGGACAGATGTACCATTGCCCCGTGGATGGTCTCTACCTGATTCCTACAGCTGAAGTTCCGGTTACCAATATTTTCCGTGATGTAATTGTGGAGGCGAAAGATCTTCCCATCAAAACTACTGCCTATTCTGCCTGTTTCCGCCGTGAAGCAGGTTCTTACGGGAAGGATGTTCGCGGGTTGAATCGTTTGCACCAATTTGACAAAGTGGAGATCGTGCAGATCGCACATCCTGATAAGTCGTATGAGTCATTGGATCAAATGGTTGAATATGTGAAATCGCTGGTTGAGAAGCTGGGACTGCCTTACCGGATTCTCCGTCTTTGCGGCGGGGACATGAGTTTTACCTCCGCGCTGACTTACGATTTCGAAGTATGGTCGGCAGGGCAGGGTAGATGGCTGGAGGTATCCTCGGTCTCCAATTTTGAGTCGTTCCAGGCCAACCGTCTGAAATTACGCTACCGCGAAGATGGCAACAAGAAACTTCAGCTGGCCCATACCCTGAATGGCAGCGCGCTGGCTTTGCCACGGATAGTAGCTTCAATTCTGGAGAATTACCAAACACCGGAAGGGATCAGGGTGCCGGAGGTGCTGGTTCCGTATATGGGGTGTACAATCATTAATTAATAGGTTACACAGAGTTTCACAGAGAAGCACAGAGTTACACAG
>JAVHPO010000319.1:0-2009 GCA_036170635.1 Prolixibacteraceae bacterium
AAGCACATCCGGTTGAACTCCGTTCTCCAGCAACTGTTTGACTGAGTGCTGAGTTGGCTTGGTTTTCAGCTCTCCAGAAGCTTGTAAGTAAGGAACCAGGGTAAGATGTATTATCAGCGCATCAGTACCCAGCTCCCACTTCATCTGGCGAACTGCTTCTATGTAAGGCAAAGATTCAATGTCACCAACTGTTCCTCCGATTTCTGATATGACTACGTCGAATTTTTTCTTGGACCCAAGGAATTTGATGTATCTTTTTATCTCATCAGTTATGTGAGGGATGATCTGTACTGTTTTACCTAGATAATCGCCCCGTCGTTCCTTATTGATCACCGACTGATATATTCTACCGGTTGTAACATTGTTTGCCTGTGAGGTTGGAGAATTCAGAAAGCGCTCATAATGACCCAGATCAAGATCCGTCTCTGCTCCGTCTTCGGTTACGTAACACTCTCCGTGTTCATAAGGATTTAGGGTGCCGGGATCAACGTTGATGTATGGATCAAGTTTTTGGATGGTGACTTTGTAGCCTCTCGCCTGCAGTAATTTGGCTAATGAGGATGCGATGATTCCTTTACCTAAGGATGAAGCGACACCTCCTGTGACAAAAATGTACTTGGTAGTTGACAAAACTTTCCGGATTTAATTGATCTCCTCTTGTTCATCGATGATTTTCATCTTCGACTTAAGCTGATCAATTTGTGTTTTTAGTTTATCGATCTGGTCATTCACCCCTTTTACCAATGACTGAGCTCCTTCTGATGTCCCAAAGAAGCCAACGTTGTTGGTCAGGGTATTGATATCGCCTTCTAACTGCCTAAGGCGAACCGAATAGCGATCCCGCTCCATGTTGATTTTAGACCAGCCTCTAGGTAGAGAAGCCAAATGTTCAATTTTAGATTTAAACTTGATCATGTTTAAATCCGAATCATCCATTTTAATCTTATTAAACTGATTATCAATGGCATCGTGGTATTTGTTCTGCAGTTCCTCTTTCTTTCTAAAAGGTACATGACCAATTTCTGCCCATCTGTCCTGAAATTTCTTCAGCGCCGACAGATCATCTTTGACAATTCCGGTAATTTTGTACTCTTCAATTTCAGTAACCAATTGTTTCTTCGCTTTCAGGTTTTCATCCTGGTCACCTGTGACACCGGAAAAATGAGTCTGTTTCTTGTTAAAAAACTCATCACAAGCTGTGCGAAAACGTTTCCAAATCAGTTCAGATTGCTTTCTCGGTACAGGTCCAACATCTTTCCATTTCTTCTGAAGCGTGATCAATTTGTCGGTTGTAGCTTTCCATTCGTCACTATCTTTCAGTCTTTCAGCCTGTTCACAAATGTCAACTTTCAATGCGTAGTTTTGTAACAAATGTTCTTTGCTCTTATTCCAGAAATTACGCTTGTTTTGAAAGAAGGTATCATTGGCAGCCCTGAAGCGATCCCAAATTTTGCTGTTCTCTTTCCTTGGGCCAAAACCAGTCTTCTTCCACTCTTCCTGAAGGGCGATTACCTTTTCGGTAACATCGTTCCACTCACGTGGATTGTCAGATACAAAGCCCGATAAACCTTCAGCCAATTCACAAAGCTCAATTTTCTTTTGAAGTTGTTCTTTCTGGACAGAGCGCTCTTGTTCAAAATGTTGCTGGTATCTTTTGTTAATAACGGATGTTGCAATTTTAAAACGATCCCAAAGCTCCTGTTTATGGTCTCTTGGGACAGGACCTATTTCCCTCCAGGATTCATGCAGCTTTTGTAACTCCTTGAAGGTAACCAGTGGTTCTTCTGAATTGACAGATAACTCTTCGGCCTTGATGCACAAAAGCATCTTCTGGTCCATGTTGCGTTTCAGATCAAGGTCTCTCAATTCGCGGTCGATTTTGACAAAATCATAAAACCGCTCTACTTGGTAGTGGTAGTTTTCCCAAAGATCTTTGACTTTCGATTGTGGAACCTGGCCAATGGCCTTAAATTTGAGTTGTAACTCATTGAACATCTGGAATGTATTGT
>JAVHPO010000320.1:0-10378 GCA_036170635.1 Prolixibacteraceae bacterium
GTTCAAACAACTCAGTAGTGATCAATAATGTGAAATATCCATTAAGTACGCCAAGCGCTGATCAGACGGGTTTGAAGCTACAGGTACACCAAACACTTCAGGCTGGAATATATTACGCCGTACTCCTCGATTTTGATGCCAACCAATCTATCGTTCTCGAAGGAAATGGAACATACAAACTGAAACCGGTGATCAGAACAGTCGAGGTTGCAATTAATGGATCTATCAGAGGTAAAATAACTCCAATAGGTATTCTAGCCTCTGTAACTGCCACCTCCGGAAACCTTTCATACTCCTCTAATGTAAACGCTTCCGGTGACTTTTTGCTTATGGGACTTCCTGCAGGAACCTACTCGGTTACGGTTACCCCGGCATTGCCATTACTTCCCGTCATTAAAAGCAGTATTCTAGTAACAACAGGCGTTACGACAAGCATTGGCGTAATCGCGTTGTAAGATTATAAATCAAGTTTTATTAAAAACGCCCCATACTTAAAAATATGGGGCGTTTTTGTATCCCATTGGTATGACAAGTCTTCCCAGTCGTCCTAGTCATCCACTCGTCCTCTCCGTCTCTCCGTCATTCCTCCCCTCAGTCCTTCTTATACGCTACCAAATTATTCAGCATCAAATATTGCGAAGGCTTCAGCTTCAGAACTTCCCGCAGCTTTTGCGGATCCATGGTGACGCGTGGGTGGGTGGCAAACCCTGTTCCGGCACAAAAAATTCCTATATTTTGGGAAACGATACCGGCATCCATGGCTGCCATTTGTAGTTTCGTTGAGTCTGTACCTGATTTAAACCTCGAAATATCTGAAGCAAGTACGCAGAATAGAGGTGCACCGGCAAAATTTGTTTGCCTTCCCGCTACCTGTAATCGGAAATCGCCTGAAGTTAACAGGTCAAGTTGGTGTTTTTTTGCATCATAAAGGTAAGCTCCTTTTTTCATCACGACGTAAACGTCAATGTCTTGAGAATTCATGGCGGAAGGGGCAGTGCGCTTTCCTATGTCGGCTCTGTTCACACCATCTGCGGCCCAAAGCAAATCAGAGAGATCCTGTAGTTTGAGGTCCAGGGTGTCAAATTTCAGTTGCGAAGACCTTTGAGCAAAAGCCTTCATAACGGGCAATCCCCTGTTGAGATCGGGTTGATTAAGAACAATGGTCTGTGGTTGTGCGAACAAAGGAGTTGCAAGAAATGTGCAACAAATAAAAGTGATCAGATTTTTCATGGATGTTAATTTATTACGGTAAGGATGTATTCTTTGTTGTTATCTCAATTCTGTTCTTGTCCGGGTCCAATGTCACAAATTCGTAATAACCGTCACCGGTAATTCGCGGACCATCCAGAATTTCGAATCCGTTCGATTCAAATAACCGGGCTTTTTCATCAACCTCTTTCTTTGTTGCCGTTTCAAATGCCAGATGGATGATCCCTTTGTGCTGCAATGAAATGGTATCATTTTGGTTTTCCGGAAGATTTGGCCTGGTCATCAACTCCAGACGTGCCCCCTGACCGAAAGATATGAAATAACTCTCATAGCTCTTTTTCGGATTGACATATTTACTGCCGGACTGCCCATCCAGGTATTGAACATAGAACTCTTTCAACCGCCCCAGGTTGTCGGTCCAAATGGCTGCATGTTCGAGATTCATGGAATTCTATGATTTAGGGATGAATAATTTTTATGCATTCTTGCTCGATTAAATACAATATTAGTGATTTATTATATCTCCTGTAATAATATGTATTTTAGTAAGCAATTAGATACCCTGTGAATGAATAGAATGGCTTTTCTCGTCTGAAAAAACATATACTTATGAGAACTATCAAGGATTTACTGCTGATTTGTTTGATGATGACAGTTATGAATTCAACCGCTCAGGAACACCTGTCGAGAATTATCGTTTTTGGCGCTCACCCCGATGACTGCGATCTTAAGGCGGGTGGGACAGCCATAAAATTTGCCAAGATGGGACATGCGGTGAAATTTGTCTCCCTGACAAACGGAGATGCCGGTCACCAATCGATGGGAGGAGGTGCATTGGCAAAAAGGAGATATGCAGAAGCCCTTGAGGCTGCCAAACGGATGGGGATCGAATACACGATCATTGATAATCATGATGGTGAACTATTGCCTACGCTTGAGAACAGACTTAAAGTTATCAGGGAAATCCGAAAGTGGAATGCTGATGTTGTCATCTCACACCGACCCAATGATTATCATCCGGATCATCGTTATACCGGCATCCTCGTTCAGGATGCCGCCTATATGATCATTGTGCCCAACATCGCGCCGGATACTCCTCCCTTAGAGAAAAACCCTGTTTTTCTCTACTCTCAGGATAATTTCCGAAATCCAACTTCTTTCAGGCCCGATATTGCTGTTGATATTGATGATGTTAAGGAGCAAAAAGTGTACGCTTTATCCGCACATATATCTCAATTTTTTGAATGGCTGCCGTGGACAAGCGGTAACGAAAAAAAGGTGCCAATATCTGAAAAGGAACGTCTGGCCTGGCTGACCGTTCAAAGGATGAACAATCCAATCGGTTTATCTGTGCGGGAGGCGCTAAAGAAATGGTATGGCAATGAACATGGGGAGAGCGTAAAAAACGCGGAAGCTTTTGAAATATGCGAATATGGACATCAGCCTTCAGAAGAGGAAATCAGAAATCTCTTCCCAATGCTGAAATCAACCCAAAGATAAACACATTTTGATCTTTTTTTAATCAAATTGTTGTAAATTAACCTACTCAAAACTAATCTCAGTAAGATGAACAAAAAATTTGGAGATCTTTATCAGGAATACCTGAATGGTAAATCTGAAAGACGCGATTTTATGAAAAAAGCAACCCTCTTGCTTGGTGGAACAGTGGCTGTATCCGGATTTCTTCCATTGTTCGAAGCGAATTATTTGCAGGCAGCCGAATCGGTGGCAGGCAATGCTGAATTGTTTACAGAGGATATCAGTTATCCGGGTGAAACTGGCGCCGTGAAGGCTTATCTGGCGCGGCCTATGAAGAAGAAAAAATACCCGGCCGTGATTGTTATCCACGAAAACAAGGGACTTCAGCCGCATATCCGGGATGTGAACAGGCGGATGGCTGCGGAAGGCTTTCTCTCCATGGCACCCGACGGACTCTCTCCGCTTGGAGGTACTCCTGCCGATAATGTGGACGAGGCAACCAAAATGATAGGCCAATTGGACAGGGAGAAAACCATCAAAAATTTTGTCGCTGCATTGAAATATCTGAAAACACATCCGCAAAGCAACGGGAAAGTTGGGTGTACCGGCTTTTGCTGGGGTGGAGCCATGACCAACAATGTGGCTGTCAATGCGCCTGATTTGGTTGCTGCAGTTCCTTATTATGGAACCTGCCCGAAGAGTGAAGATGTACCTAAAATTAAGGCCTCCTTGCTGGCCCATTATGCCGGCGATGATGATCGTATCAACCAGGGGGTGAAGGAATTTGAAAAAGCATTGAAAGATGCCGGAACGGATTACCAGCTTTTCTCTTATCCCAATACCAAACATGCCTTCAACAACGATACCAACCCTGAAAGATACAATGAGGAGGCTGCAAAACTGGCATGGAAGCGGACAGTAGACTTCTTTAAAGAGAAATTGAAAAGCTAGAACCGACTTCTTGATTACATTATTGGTTAATCTTGTGATGCCAACAAATCTGCAATTGTTTTTACAAAAGGTGTACAATGGTTGAAAAATCTCTTGTAGCCTTCGCACAAATAATTGAGACCTCTTTCTCCGTCAGGGCTTTGGATGAACCGGTTTTTGGGACATTCTCCATGGCACATGGCCAATACTTCACAATTTAGGCAGTAGTTCGGCAAAGTGTTGAATTTAGCCTCACCGAAAGCCACCTGCTTCGGGTGATCCAGTAATTCAGACAAATGCAGATGATTGATATTTCCTACCAGATGTTCCTGGTTGACAAAATGATCGCACGAATAAAAATCACCATTGCGTTCCAATACCGGCACCCCGCCACAGGTTCTTTTGAAAACACACAGGGTATGGTCCTGTTGAAAAGCGGTGCACAATGCCTCTTCCAATAGTTGTATCCTGATATTGCTAATATCTTGTTCCTGCCATTCGTCGAATACCGCAACCATGAAATCTCCGAACGCCTTTGCAGGAACCGAGTCTGGGGTGACTCCCGTCTCCGAATTCAAATCCCGGTTGGCGAGCGGTAAAAAGCTGATATACTTTGCATCAAGCGATTTGAAAAAGTGGTAAACTTCCAGCGGATGATGCACATTGAAGGCATTGATCACACAAAGGATCTCGCTGTTTATTTCATACTTTTTCAGCAGACGGTATCCGTTCATCACTTTTTGAAAGGTGGTTTCTCCAGATTTCGTTTGTCGGAACTTGTTGTGTAAGGCCTCAGTTCCGTCTATGCTAATTCCTACCAGAAAATGTTCATCAGCCAGAAATCTGCACCACTCATCGTTGAGGTTGATGCCGTTTGTCTGGATTCCGTTGATGATCTTTTTGTTGTGTTGATTGTGTTTTTTCTGGAATTCAATGGCTTTTCCATAGAAATCAATCCCAGCCAGGGTTGGTTCCCCCCCATGCCAGGAAAACAAAACGGGTTCTTCCGTTGCGGTTTCCAGGTGTTGGATGATGTATCTTTCCAGCAGTTCATCCGACATTTGAGGCTCATTGCCAGTGTACAAATCCTGTTTTTCGAGGTAATAGCAATAGGTGCAACCAAGATTGCAAAGTGCACCGACCGGTTTGACAAATAGCTGGAATTCGTGGGTGGAGTGGGAGATATTGGGGGTCATCTTCTTTTCATGATAGGAAATATGATCAAATATAAAGCACTTTTTTCAAGAATTTGTTTCAATAACAATATTTGAAGGTATTATTGACGTGCAGATGGAGTCTATTTGTTACTTTTGGGTTTAGGTTCCTCACTATTGAATCAAAACATCAACTAATGTATTCTCGAATGAATAAAAACAAATACATGAACCCATACCTTGCCGGAGTGTTGCTTGGACTGGTTCTTTTGGCTGCAATGTTTCTTTCGGGGCGAGGCCTTGGCGCCAGCGGTGGAATAAAGGATACTGTAGTGGCCGTGGTTGGAGCGGTAGACAAGCAGCATGCCATGAATACCCCCTATTACAGCAAATATTACCAAAATGGCGAACACCCGCTTAGGAACTGGTTGACACTCGAAATCTTCGGAATGGTTGTGGGAGGTTTTCTTTCAGGCGCCCTTTCTCGCCGTCTGAAATTCAAAATTGAAAAATCACCCAAAATTACCAACAGGAAGCGGTTGCTGTTTGCCTTTCTAGGTGGCCTCTTTTTTGTGTACGGAGCACAACTTGCCCGTGGCTGCACCAGCGGAGCAGCTCTCTCAGGGATGGCGGTCCTTTCGGTTGCTGGTTTTGTAACCATGGCAGCCATCTTCGGATCGGCTTATCTCTTTGCGTGGTTTTTCAGGAAATTGTGGATATAAAGGATAAAGGATAAAGGATAAAGGATAAAGGATAAAGGATAAAGGATAAGGTAAAATGGATTCATTCAATATTTAAGTTATGGGACCTATTTCAATTATATCAGAATTACCGGAGTGGCTCAACCTGCTGATCGCCTTCTTCATTGGTATTGGCTTTGGTTTTTCCCTTGAACAGGCAGGATTCTCATCCAGTCGCAGATTGGCCGGAATGTTTTACGGTTATGACACTACCGTGATAAAAGTGTTCTTTACTGCGGCCATCGTTGCGCTGGCCGGCTCACAGTTGCTCAGTTTCTTCGGACTGCTAAACCTGAAATTGGTTTTTGTGAACCCCTATTATGCCAATTCAGCCATACTGGGAGGAATCATCATGGGAGCCGGTTTTATCATGGGTGGCTATTGTCCGGGAACGAGTATCAGCGCACTTTCAATCGGAAAAATTGATGCCATGATTTTTCTGTTGGGAGGAATGGTCGGGGCCTTTCTTTTTATTGAAACCTATCCACTTATCCAGACATTTGCCATGGAAAATTACAAAGGCAACATGAGAATTGATGAATGGTTGGGGGTTTCGTCAGGTGTTTTCACCCTATTGCTGATTATAGCAGCGGTTGCTATGTTCTGGATTGCAGAGCTTGCCGAGAAAAAATTCAGCAGACCTGATATCACCTCAGATATTTAATTCGAAAACAGATGGACGCACGTATAAAATATTCATTGTTGCTCGTAGGAATCGGGATCATTCTCGCCTTCCTTCCATTCAGTGCTACAGACTCCTTTCTTCTAAATTCTGACGAGTTGCTTTCAAAATCGACGTCCGAAGAGTACTACTTGTCGGTAGATCAGGTAGCCCGGATGGTGAACAAAGAAGACAGCACCATTCTGTTGATTGATCTGAGGGAGGCAGTGCAATACAAAGAATGCAACATCCCGGGATCAATAAATATTCCATATTCAGATCTTCTGAATCCTTTGTGGGAAGGGACATTCAATCAGAAAGGGATCAAAAAGATATTTTATGGGAATGGTGGTCAAACGGCCAATTGTGCATGGGCAATTGTTACAGGATTGGGCTATAAAAATAGTTTTGTCATGAAGGGCGGTCTGAATGAGTGGTTCAAAACGGTCATGCTTAGTCAATTCAAGGGAGAAAAAATTACTCCGCTTGAAAATGCGCTGTATGAAACGAGATTCAATGCACGTAAAGCGTTCACCCAGATAAACAGCTTGCCGGATAGCCTGAAAAGACAATATTTCAAGGCCAAAGAGATCAAGCAATTGAAACTTGACGGGGGCTGTCAGTAAACCTTAAAATCAGAAAGAAATCATGAACCGAATAAAAAGTCTAAAGATCATCATCTTTGTAATGGGGATTCTTCTGATTTTGGTAATTATCAGGATTTCAGATCAGAACGTATTCAAAGAGAAGGCAAGAACTGCTGTTGATGCTGCCCGAAACAACAACAATTTAATCACGGTCAATCAGCTCAAAAAGCTTACAACTCCTTATCTGATCATTGATATCGGTAGCGAACCAAGACCCGACTCCCTCCAGTTTCAGCATGCCGTAAAAATTACTTTCAGTCAGCTTTTGGACAAGGCAAATCGAAAAGTGCTGAATGAGGCATCGGGAGAGTTGATTCTGTATGCTGATGATGCTGCGACTGCCTCAAGAGCCTGGGTTATATTGAATCAGTTGGGTTATAAGAATTTACGGATACTAACTTTCGAGAATAACCCGGAGGAGTTAAAATACAAATTCCAGCCCGACACCACTGCCAGGCTGGAACAAGATACCATGTAAGTTTTAGAAGCCGTTTAAAATTAATAAAAACTATAGTAGAACCCGCTTCGGGGTTCTTGATCATAATCATTGCTTCGGACCCCCGGTTTAGCTTCGCTGATCTTCGATTCACCGGGGGTTATTCAAATTAAACCCCTTTCAGGGTTTTTCCAATCAAGAAGTCTGAAGGACTTGAATGTCAATAACCCCCGGTGAAACCGGGGGTGTAGATGAGACCAAGGATACGACAACCCTAAAAGGGTTGAATTGCATACATTATTAAATTTAAACAGTTACTTAATTCTTGACGTAGGGAAAACTTTCAATTTCGTTTTCAGTAAAAGGAAGCCACGAAAGCAATTTCTTATCCTGCAGCATTTTACTGTGCATAAAAGCATTGTTTCCGTACATGACTGCCTTTGCATTGTAACCGAACAATCGTAGATAAGCAG
The DNA here is from genome assembly GCA_036170635.1 of Prolixibacteraceae bacterium. Classification (GTDB taxonomy): domain Bacteria; phylum Bacteroidota; class Bacteroidia; order Bacteroidales; family Prolixibacteraceae; genus CAINVV01. The sequence goes on from JAVHPO010000320.1 coordinate 7,730, forward strand.
CTACAAATGCTGAGTTGTGGCCGGTTCCACAATAGACAGCGACTTCTTTGTTATTTGGAATCGATTCCATTTCGGCAACGATTCCAAGCGTTCCATTTGTTTTGTAGCGCATGGCACCCGGTATATGCCCGGCATCATACTTATCTTTCCGCTCGAAATTGATGGTATAATAGCCTTTGGGCTGTTCAAAAACCTTATCCGCCGTGACGAAAGCATCAGCATAACCGGCAGCAAACAGACTATTGAAACGTGCCGTCATGATCTCTTCGCCGGTCGATTTTCCGGAATTCATAAGCGGAAAGTCAGTGGATGAAGCTCTTGCATTTTCAGTTAACTCAAGTTTGCCTTCATACTTGTCGGAAACCTCCTTCAGCCACACATCTTTGGCGAAATCTTTGTTCCAGCCACTCATACCCCAACGCAGGGCATACACATTTCCATAGCCCATTAAACGCAATAGTGAAGTGGCATAACTCGAAATCTGTCCTGAACTGCAGACCATTACAATCTTGCCGAGTTCAAATGGTTTGATCACATTGGAAAAATAGTCGGGGATTTTGCTGAATTCGATATTTACAGCTCCTTTGATATGTCCCTTAGCATATTCTTCCTTGCTTCTCAGATCGATGATTTTAATTTTACCATCCAGCTCTTTGAAAACAGCAGATGCTTTAATCAATGAAGGGAAACTTCTGCTGTTTACGTAGTCGCCTGATGTTTCCAGAAATTTCAGCAATTTCTGCGCCTCCTGGTTTACCTCGACGGTTGCGGATTTGAGCTCTGCTGCTGGGGCAGATGCTGCCTGTTTCGGCTTATTTCCACCACCGGAACAGGAGGCCAGGAATGCGATAATGACGATAACAATGATTTGTTTGATTGTCTTCAAGTAGTTCATAATAGATAATTTGGTCAAATTAAGTAGTGGAGCAAAATAATGTTATACTGTATTGCCTCCTCATTTTGACCTCCCCCAACTCCTCCAAGGAGGGGAGTGGTGCTCTAATGTTGATCAGAACTCGAATCAGAAGTCTCCCCTTTGGGGAGATTTAGAGGGGTCAAATAAAGGAATTCAAGAGATAAAAATGGTTTATTATTTCTTTCCAAAAGATTATTATTTTTTTGGTACAACCAAAACGTTCTCCTTGTCGTATTGAAGCGTTTCTGTCCGCTTGCCCTGGTCATCGTATTTATAAACTGTGATAGCTACTCCGTTTCCGGGATTGTTTATGATCTTTCTCTCCTTGTCCATTGAAATCCTCTTAACGACAGCGCCATGGGCATCATATTCAGTTTTAGTAACGGGTACGTTCTTGCCACTCAGATATTCATTGTCCTGATCAAACATGGATGTTTCAGTCACATAGCCGTTCGGATCTACCACATTCACCCTTTTCGCCCAACCCCAGTACAGGTTTGAAAGCTGGCCAATCTTGTTGTGTACTGAAAAATTTAAGAGATCACCGGAGCTGTTGTTCTCAAACTTAAAATAAGAAACGCCAATATCCCCGCAATTCTCAGCAGTACAGTTGTACAATGTATCGGCTTGATAATTTGCCATTCTGGTAACGTATCCGCTTTTGTCATATGAAAAGCGAAGCTCATAAAATGGGCAAAATTCATTCATGACCACACTGACACCGGCCAGATTGAATCTCAATTCTTTGATCATTCCATCAGGGAGCTTCGTCCACTGATAATTGTGAATTTTATTCCGGTTTTCCACAGGAGCGTTGTTTTCATCCAGATAGCGCATGGCAACCCTCATTCCCGAGACATCCAGTTTGTATTCAAAAACCGAAGCCCCGCCGTTTTTAATGGATTCGTTCTTCTCATTGAAGAAGCGTTTGATCTGTTTGTCAGCTTCGTAGGTATAGGTGACTTTGGAAGCATTTAGTGACGAATAATCAAGCAGTACGTTGTTGCGGTTGTATTCTACCGAAACCAACTGCTTGTTCTCATTGTATGTAAATTTATAATTGTTGATGGTTTTGGCCTCTTTGGCAGTCAACTCATGTGCCCCTTTTTCGGTGTCCCAGGGTGTTTCGCTGAATTGAATGCCCCGGTAATATTTCACCGGACTATCGGCCACTTTTTTTGCCGGTTGTACACATGCCTGTATGCCAAAGACGATTAACGCGAATAAAAATAATTTGTGAAATTTCATTTTCAGATAAGTTAAATGGATGATTAATTCAGTTTTTGATATGTGTTTGCAATGTTATAAATCTTTAACGTAAAAGGTGTGTAAAAGTTTTGGAGAGGGAGTTTTATTAAGATTGACGACTCCCTAGCACCAGTTACATTTATTTTGAATTATAAACATATGGATATTTGTTAGTAGGAAGAGTATTGTCGCCATATCCTAAATCCTTTCTTAATAAATTAATATATTCTCCAATCCTAATTGGACTGATATCATCTGTAAACATATAAGGAAATTTTTCAAGAATTTCTTTAGTATTATTGAGCATGATGAATTTACATAATATATCTGAATTTCATATTATTCACGAAGTAAATAATTTTGAAACTTGAGTTGTGGGTTTCAAGACTAATTCTGCTTACGAATAATAAAATATTTCTGAAGGGATATACAGATTGCTTCCCGCTCGTTCCTCGCGGTCGCAATGACGGATCATTTTTTTGGAG
>JAVHPO010000321.1:0-10310 GCA_036170635.1 Prolixibacteraceae bacterium
GAAGGTTATTTTTGAAGTGAACGGGGAAAGAAACAGCGAGAAATTCTTGTTGGGTTTGTAATCCATCCCCAACGATGTGGTTAGGTATGCAGGAGCCATAAACATTGAAATAGGATTGTCCTTATCAGGATATTTGTACCCCCTGGCAATTTGGGTCCTGAAGTTGGTCTCACCGGAGTAATACCAATTCTTGGATGCCGAGTAGCCAACCCTTGACTGAAACTCAAGCTTATCGTCATTTTTCTCCAGGCCACGTGTTTGGGACTTAAAGATTCCTAGCCTAAACTCTGCCATACTCTCCCACTTGAGTTTTTTCTTGCTGTAATTGGCGATATACTTCTCAATCAACAGCATCGAGAAAGAGCTTTCACCTCCCTTGGCCCAGTTGGAGAGCGCAGTTTGTGTGAAACCAACAGTACCCATCCCAAAAAGCTTCCAGGGAAGAGGATCGACCTGTTTGAGATTAATCTGCTGTAATTTTGAATCCGGTTTTTTAGTTTTGAAGGTGATCTCCTTTTTTTGCGTCTCAGTAAAACGCATGAATTTTACCCCATCGTCGATCACCATCTTCACTCCACCTTTTCCATTGTTGAAAAGCACCACACTGACCGAATCGTTCTGCTCATTTTTCAGAAAGATCCGTATCGGACGCATGGGTTGATTGGCAGTCCAGATCTTGGCCTGTGAGCCATTCATGTTGGTAACTGTCACCAACGAGGAATCACTGGCAGCACGATTCGTCAGAAAATGCAGGGCTATTCGGACACTATCATTGATTTTAGATACTTCTGCTTCGTTGAAAATGTTTAGCAACTCCCTGTTTTTGTTCAGAAGATAACCCTTCCGACGGGAAGCAGCATCACCCGCATTCTGATTGATGATATTTTCGCGGTAGCTTTGTATCAGGGAATCCCTTCTGTAAAAAAGGATAGAATCATTGTACGATTGACGCGTCCAGACGAAAAGCTTCATTCTCATTGTATCTATTTCAGCCACAGTTACATTTGCAGGAAGCTTCACCATCTCCCAACTCCGGTTGAACTTGCTGTTAAAGCCTGAAGGCAGGGTTTTTCCCATGCCCGACATCATTTGCAGCGGGTTTCCATCCGGAATAACCGGAACCTTGGACAAACCCTCAGACAAATAACCTTCCGGGACATTGATCGTACTCCTCCGCAGGCTGTCTGCCACCGATTTACGCCGGCCTTCCACCAACCGATCGAGCTCCTCCGAGAAAAGGTACCCCGGAACGACCCTTTTATCAGGAATATTCTCGGCATTACGATTGAAAATGCGTGGGATGGAATCCGACTTCAGGTACCGGTTCATGTGCACGATCACCGTGTCGATCGGATCATTTTCAGCGTAATTGACCACTCCTTTGATGCTTTTTTGAAAAGGTGCGTTGGTCATATACCACTCACCCGATCCACTGAAAACCTTCTTCACCATAGAGAGACTCCACGAAAGTGTATCCTTAATTGCACCGGGACTTCTGGATTTCCGGTTACCGGATGTTGTAAAATCAGTGGCGCTGAGAGAGAAATGCCCAATACAAATCATGCTGATTATCAGCAGATAAATATATTTTCTATATGTCATAACACTGTCAATAGTTGATAGAATCCGAGGCGGTAAAGATAGAAAAAATCAATTCCGCCTCCATTTCAAAAATATCAATATTAAACAGTTTTCCGGTAGCGCCAGACAGCCAGCGAAAACATGGTCAAACCATAGAGCGAGAGGTAGATCAACTCCCTGGTCATGTCGAATAACCCGGATCCTTTCAGCACAACATTCCGGATGATCCTGATCAGGTAGTAAACCGGATTGATCTTGTCGAGGTTCTGGGCCCAGAGCGGCATACTCTCGACAGGAGTGAAGAGACCGCTCATGATGATGAAGACAATCATGAAGAAGAAGCTCACAAACAAGACCTGCTGCTGGGTATCTGAGATGGCCGAGACAAAAAGTCCCAGGCTCATGATCAGGAAGAGATAGAGCGAGGTGAAGATATAGAGCGTGAGAATATTCCCCCTGAATGGTAGTCCAAAGACCAGTTTCGCCACCAATAATCCGAAAGTCAGGTCCAGCAGTGCGATGATGAGGAAAGGCATCATCTTGCCAATGATAAAATGGTATTTCTTGATGGGAGTGACGTTAAGCTGTTCGATTGTACCCATCTCTTTCTCCCTGACGAGATTAAGTGAAGAGAGAAACAGCCCGATTATGGTTACCAGGATAACCAATACGCCGGGAGCCATGTAAAACTTGAAATTCAGCTCAGGATTGTACCAATAGGATGGGATAACCGAGACCTGTTGCGGCGGGGTGAATTTGGGAACTCCCATCATCTCGGCCCTGATCTTCATGTTATAACTGCCAATAACCGTCTGCAGGTAAGCATTGGAGAGCTCGGCGGCAGACCCATTGATCGCATCTACCAAAATCTGTATGGATGCCTGATCATTGCGTTTAAGATCCTGCTCAAATCCGTGCGGAAAGGTAATGACCAGATCGGCGATCCCTTTTTGCAACAGCTGATCTGTTTCGGCCGGTGTCAGTTGTGCCCTGGTGAGATGGAAGAAGGTGCTGGCTTCGAACTTAGAGGTCAAACGGGTGGAGGTTTCGCTCAAATCCCGGTCAACTACCGTGATATCCACCTTTTTAAGCTCCATCGTGGCAGCAAAAACCAATACCAGCATCTGTACCAGCGGCATGATGAAGATGATTGGCAACATCGCTTTGTTGCGGAAAACCTGGATAAACTCCTTTTGAAGCAGGTATAAGATCGTTCTCATAAGGTGGCTATTCTAATCTTAATCTAAATTTTTTCACACTTAATCCAAGGAAAAACAGGGTCATCGCACACAATATCAGTACATTCGGCCATATATAAGCGAAACCATTCCCTTTGAGCATCACCTGCTTAAGGGCGTCGATAAACCACCTGGGAGGCATGAAATTGCTAAGTATCTGCAGTGGCACCGGCATATTCTCAATTGGAAAGATGAAGCCCGATAAGAGTATGGTGGGCAACATCAGGGCAAATCCGGAAATGAACAGAGCTACCTGCTGACTATTGGCCACCGTGGAGATCAGAATCCCCAGCGACAAGGCCATGGTAATGTAAAGGATGACCAGAAATGCCAGTACGAAGAGGCTTCCCCGGATGGGTACCCCGAACACTACATTCCCCAGGAAAACAACGACAAAAGCATCGATAAGGGAAAGCAACAGATAGGGCGCGACCTTCCCGAGGATGATGTGCGTGGCTTTCAACGGTGAGACGAGCAGAATCTCCATGGTACCCATCTCCTTCTCCCGGGCAATGGTAATGGAGGTCATCATCGCCGAGATCAGCATCAGGATCAATGCCATGGTGCCGGGAACATACATGAAGGCGCCCACCATGTTTTCGTTGTAAAGCATCCGCACCTCGCTTTTTATCTGAAGAGGAATGGTAAACCCGGCAAACTTCTTTTTCGTGTAATCCTGGATAATTCCATTGGTGTAGTTGTAAAGCATCTGCGCCGTATTGGGATCGCTTGCATCGGCAATAACCTGAATATTTGCCTTCCCTTCCCGTTCCAAACTTTCTGCAAAGCCTTTTTCAAAAATGATCACCTCTTTGACATCACCCTTCTTAAAAATAGGATCTATCTCACTCTCTTGAATCAGATTGGCCTCCAGACGGAAATATCCCGACGATAGGATCTTGTTCTTGATCTCTCTCGTCACATTGTCGTTCGAATGATCGAGAATGGCGATTCGCGCATCCTTGATCTCCGTTGTAATGACATACCCAAACAACATCAATTGGATGATGGGTATCCCAAACAGGATGACCATGGTGCGCGGGTCCCTGAAAATATGGGTGAACTCTTTTTTTACAAATCCTAGTAACTGATTCATTGTATCTATTATTCTTTATTCCTGGCAATCTTCAAAAACACCCCATCCATGCTATCGGTCTTGTACTGCTCTTTCAGGGCAGCCGGGGTATCCAGGGCAACGATCTTGCCTTCCGACATGATAGCCACCCGGTTGCAATATTCTGCCTCATCCATGTAGTGGGTGGTGACAAATATGGTAATACCCTGATGGGCAACCTCATAAATCAGGTCCCAGAAAGTACGGCGCGTCAACGGATCCACTCCCCCGGATGGTTCATCCAAAAAGACTACCGCCGGTTGGTGAAACAATGCCAATGAAAAGGCCAGTTTCTGTTTCCATCCCAATGGCAAACCGACAACCAGTTTGTCGCGGCTCTCTTCCAGGTTTAATTTCTTTAAAAGCTCATCCGTCTTCCGGATTCTCTCCTGCCGGGGAATGCCATAAATACCGGCATAGAGCCTGAAGTTTTCGTAGACGGTCAGATCTTCGTACAGAGAAAATTTCTGCGACATGTAGCCGATGTTTCTCTTGATGGCTTCACGCTGGTGGTATCCGTCAAAACCGGCGACCTGCAATGCTCCCGAGGTTGGTTCAAGCAGTCCGCAAAGCATCCTGATGGCGGTTGTTTTCCCTGCCCCGTTAGCACCCAGGAATCCAAAAATTTCTCCCTTGTTCACTTCAAAAGAGATATGATCGACCGCAGTGAAAGAGCCAAATTTCTTGACCAAATCTTTTACCCGAATGATTGGACCTGTATATTCGCTAGTGTGCTTCATTTTGCATCAATTCCATGAATACATCTTCAATACTTGCATCAATTTTTTCTACCAAAATTCCCTGGTGCCCTTTGTTGTTCAGGTATTCCTTCACGCTTATTCCATTGATATCTTTCTGATTACTGGTAATATGAATGGATTCTCCAAACGAAAAAACTGAGTCAATCCCTTTCAGTTCTTTCAGCAAACCAACGCATTCAAATCTTTGCGCAGTTGTCTCCACCTTCACCCCATACAGTTTTTTGGCAAAGCTTTTGGTGATATTTTTTGGTGTATCGATGGAAAGAATTGTTCCATTTTGTATCAGGGCAACCCTGTCGCATAGGTTGGCCTCATCCATGTAAGGGGTTGATACCAGGATGGTGATTCCCTGGTGACGCAGGTTGTTGAGCATCTCCCAGAACTCCTTACGCGAAACAGCATCTACCCCGGTGGTGGGTTCATCCAGAATGAGCACTTTGGGTGCATGGATCAGGGAGCAGGAGAGTGCCAGTTTCTGTTTCATCCCTCCTGAGAGCTTTCCGGCAGGCCTGTTCTTAAAAGGCTCAATCTGAATGTAAATATCTTTGATCAGGTGGTAATTGGCCGCTATCGTTCCACCGAATACGGTCGCGAAAAACTGAAGGTTCTCTTCCACTGTTAAATCTGGATAAAGTGAAAACCTGCCCGGCATGTAACCAACCATCTTCCTGATTTTGCGAAAATCGGCTACAACATTTAGTCCATCCATTGTAGCGGAGCCACTATCCGGCAACAACAGCGTAACCAGGATGCGCATCAAGGTTGTTTTGCCTGCGCCGTCCGGTCCGATCAACCCGAAGAGCTCTCCCTTTTCAACCTCCAGGGAGATCCCTTTCAGTGCTTTCAGGTCGCCGTAACTCTTTTCTAAATTTGAAACTTTTATCATGGATGAATCAATCAAGAAACTTGATTTCGCCCGGCATTCCGATTTTCAGGGCGCCGTCGTTGGCGACTTTGATCTTAACGGCATAAACCAGTTTGACCCTCTCAACCTTGGTCTGGATGATCTTTGGGGTAAATTCGGCTTCGGAGGAGATCCAGGAAACAGTGCCCTCGAGTGTTTTGTTTTTGGTAGCCGTGTCATCGATCAGCACTTTCACTTTTTGTCCGATTTTAAGATGCGGCAGCTGATCTCCACTCACAAAAACCCGGAGATTCAGGCTCGACACATCCGCGATACGGCAAAGAGATTGCCCCTGTCCTACCAGCTCACCGGCCTTTTTGTAACGTTCAAGCACCAATCCATTGATAGGCGACACGATCCGGCACCTGTTCAATTTGTCCTGCAGCTGGGCCAACTGGGTATCCAACACCTCTGATTCACCTGTAAGAACCGTCTCCTGCGAACGGGTACTCTCCTTTTGCTTGTCGAGCAACTCCAGGTTACCCGTAATGTCATCCTTCTGTTTTTTAGTTGCAGCGCCGTCCTTCAGCATGTTGTCGATGCGGTTTCTGTCCACTTCAAGGTTTTTCTTTTGTTGTTCAACAACCGCCAACTGCGATTTTACGCTCTGTTTCCTTGCAAGGATGGTTAGCTGTTGCGATTTCAACTGCGAAATCTGGAGTAGTATGGGGAGGGTGTCCACTACTGCAATCTCGGCTCCTTTCGACAAAGTTATACCCTCTTCAAAATTGCAACTAAGCAGTTTTCCGGCAATTTCGGAGGAGATGAGCTGATCATCCGCCTCAAAATTACCAAAGGCATCGGAGCCATTTTTCTGGTTGTTGCAGGAAAAGATTGCCAGACCAATGACCAGGCCTATCAAAATTTGTAATTTATTGGTTTTCATTGTTTTTTATTTAAACGATCTATTTCTTATTTCAATTTATTTCCTTTTATAAGCATTTGGCTATTGGCTGTTAGCCATTGGTCTTATCTGTTCATCTTCTGTGCCTTCCGTCCGAAACGATCAAATCTACTCTTTGAAAATGCTACCGCGGACGGTGGTCTTTATGCTTCTCTTTACCCGGGGTGTCGCTCCTTCGTCGCTTGACCCCGGGCTATTCACATCCAACCCCTCCGGGGTAGGTTTTGAGAAGGATCCAGATGGTGGTCAGGAAATTTAGGATTGTGCCACTGCCAATTTTCACATTTTCACATTTTCACATTCACTGCGTCCCCAAGTCCTCTTCCGTCAGCCCCGTCATCCCCTTCGTCCCAGTCCCTCCGTCATTCCCGTCACGGCTTTCCCGCCAGGGTATTGTAATTCGCTATCGCCAGATAGAGCTGAACCTTGTGGCTCTTTTTGTTGATCCGGGCCTGTGTCACAGCATTCAGGTCTACGATGTAATCGGCGGAGGTGATGGTTCCGTTGCCCAGTTGTGAAGCGGAATGTTTGGCAATATTTTCCCTCAAGACCACCAACTCTTCATCAACCTTTAGCAGTTGTTCGGCTTTTTTTATGGCCTCATTGGCCCTGAAAAGTGCGACGGAGAGGTTCTGATCAAAAATTGCGCGCTGACTCCCGATCATCTGCTTCTGAACATCCAGTATTTCACGGCTTCTTCCAGTCTGTTTCCAGTCCAGTATGTTCCAAGAGACACCCAAACCGACAAGGTAATAGGGATCGAAGGTATTTTTCAACATGTTCAGTCCGGGGCGTCCATATCCGGCTTGACCGAATCCAAATATTTTGGGATTTCTTGTTTTCTGCAACAGTTGCGAATTCTGATCGATCTTGTTTCCCAGAAGATCGAAGTATTTCAGCTCGGGACGGGTAATCAATTCACTTTTCTTGTTGACAACAGGCTCGGCCAGGGTCGTATTTTCGTTCAATACCTGATTGGTAATAATGCCCAATGCCCCCAGTCCTGATAGCCGTTCTGACCGGATTTCCCCAATTTGCTGATCTGTCAACAGCCTTTCGGCTTTCAACAGCTCCAGGTCCCTTGAGGTAACAGTTCCGTTTTTATATCCCGATTCCAGTACCTTGATCCGCTCGTCCAGCACCGATTGTTTCAGCTTCATCACAGATTCGTTCTCCGTCATCAGCAAAATGGCAAAATAGAGCTGATTGACCTTTTCGTTCAGTGCATACAGCTCCACCTCCAGATTCTGACGGTCGGCTGCCAGACCGGATTTTTCGACCAGACTGTTTGCATTGGTGGCTCCTCCATCATAAATGATCTGCTTCAGGTCGAGGTAGACTTTGTACTGATCCTTCGATGGCGAAGGGATATTCACTCCCGGAATCGGAATACTCACCTTGGTCACCTCACTCTGGTAGGTGGCCTGACCGTTCAGATTAAGCTGTGGATTCCATACTGTTCCGAAATTTTTCAGTTTGAGATCGGAGATCTGCTGTTGCCTTAGTGTATCAGAAAGCCTTGGATAATTCTCGCGTGTCAGCCGGTAGCACATTTCCAGATTAATGGAACTCACCTGGCCATATCCGACAGTAGCGGAGAATAACAATAGAAATATCAATGTTCTCTTCATTCCTTTTTTAAATATTGAGTAATTTTTTAACTCGTATTTCCTTTTTAGTAATAGTAACAATATAATGTCATACCATTTTCCTAAGAATTTCGACCTCCCCCAATCCCTCCAAGGGAGGGGAGCAGTGCTCTGGCGTTGATTTGAACACAAATTTGAAGTCTCCCCTAGGGGAGATTTAGAGGGGTCAAATTTTAAAAAATGAGGCATTATATATTTCCTTTAACCTATTATGGCTGCTTGTTTCAACGCTCAACTTTCAACGCTTGCTTTACAAACGAAGTGATAACCGCTTTCCGCTCCTGCAGAAACTGATCATATTTTACGGGATCATTTCTGAACAGTTTCCTTTGAAACAATGGCCTACCGACGTACGGCATCACGATCATGCCAATCACATTGGCAAAAAGATGCGGAAAAGTAATCGGCCGGATGTTGCCCATGGCTACCTCCTTTTTAACCAACCCCTCAACCAGACTGAAGTCCAGTCCCTGATCGGACATGAAACCGGAAAGCTGCTCCGGATCGCGGTTGATCTCGCGGATTACAAACTGAGGCAAAAAGGGATGTCCAAACATATATGTATCATATTGGTTAACAATGGCTTCAATCTTAACAAGAAATGGGTCACCCCCTTTAAAGATGGCGATCAGACCGGGTATCAGCTGGCTCAGAATCCCGTAAAAGACCTCCTTAAAAAGCTGCTCCTTAGAATGAAAATAGTAATGAAGCAAGGCTTTGTTGATCCCCGCTTCATCAGCAATCTCCTGCATCCTCGCGCCATCCATTCCTTTCCGAATGAAAACCTGCTGAGCAGCCAGAATGATCTTCTCCTTGGTACTGTCTGAACCCATATTCAGAATAATTTTTTACAAATTTAACCATTTAGTTAAACCAAATGGTTAAAATCGAAAAATATTTTCATACGGATTGCATTTTTTTTTAATGATGTATCTTTGGAGAGTATAAATGTATAAAAGCGAACAAAATACTTAGTGTTTCCTTTGTGCTTTCCTTAGTGACCTTTGTGGTAAAACTTTAAAATTTTCACCACAAAGGTCACTAAGGGTTTCACTAAGGTCACAAATGAGAATTGATCAATAGACTTATTTTGAAGACTTTGATCAACAATTTGCAATAATCTTTTTCGGATGGAACCTAAAAAACAATTAACCGGGCTAACCGATTCCCAGATTGCTGAAAGCCGGAGAATTCATGGCGCGAACCTGCTGACTCCCCCAAAAAGGGATTCGGTATGGAAGCTGTTCATTGAGAAATTTGAAGATCCCATCATACGGATATTGTTGGTTGCCGCATTCTTGTCGCTGGGTATTTCCTTTGTTCACAGGGAATTTGCCGAGACAATCGGCATCTTTTTCGCCATTTTTTTGGCAACCGGAGTGGCATTTTGGTTCGAGTTGGATGCCAACAAGAAATTCGATCTCCTCAACAAAATCAACGATGAGACGCTCGTGAAGGTGATCCGGAACGGGAACATCTGTGAAGTACCCAAATCGGCTATCGTTGTTGGAGATCTCGTACTCCTCACAACCGGTGATGAAGTTCCAGCAGATGGCAGGCTTTTAGAGGCTGTTTCCCTTCAAGTCAATGAGTCGGCCCTAACGGGCGAACCGGTGATCAACAAAACCACCCGCGAAGCGGATTTTGACGAAGAGGCGACCTATCCATCCTACATGGTCTACCGTGGCACCACCGTGGTAGACGGTCACGCCACCGTCGGGATTAGCGAAGTTGGCGACCAAACCGAATATGGCAAAGTTGCCCGCGAGTCGACCAAAATGAGCGGGGAAGAGACCCCCTTGAACAAACAACTCGACAGCCTTGCAAAATTGATCGGGGTGATCGGGTTTTTGCTGGCCATAATGACCTTCCTGGCCTTGTTCATCAAAGGAATCCACACCGGAGATACCCATTTTACGACCATCCAGAAGTTTTCTACCACACTGGTGATCCTCTCCATGATGGTGGCTTTAGTCAAAGTTTGGATTCCAGTCGTCTACGATGGCATTGCCTTATTCAAATTAAACCCCAAAATCCCTGAATCGGTAGAAGAGGGCAGTTGGATCAGATGGATTCTGACTGGATATGCCACCTTTCTGTTGTTGGCAGGCATCGTCATTCCATTTGGCATCAACCTCACCTCACCCGAGCCATGGCTC
>JAVHPO010000322.1:0-1994 GCA_036170635.1 Prolixibacteraceae bacterium
ACCAGGAGATCGGTCGGGCCGGCAGAGATGGCAAGCCCGCTTACATTATTTTATTCTACCATCCTGAAGATAAAAAATTGCCCCTGGCTTTTATCGAAGGCGGCAGACCAGCTATTTCCAAATACCAAAAGGTAATCTCTGTCATTAGGAACGAACTTTTGGGAGAACGTGAAATAGCAAGGAAAACTAACCTAAAGCAAAATCAGATAAGGGTCATTAAATCAGATTTAATTGATCAGGGTATTATCAGGGAGATATTGTTGGGCAAGAACAAAAAATTTGAATACATTACCCATGCTCCAGCACTGGATACAAAAGCATTTGAGGCATTAAGATCCACAAAAAGTGGTGATTTGGAGAAGATGATTGAATATATTGAAACAAATCAGTCGAGGATGAAATTTCTATGCAATTTTCTGGGGGATTCAGTCATTCATGAATTTGACAATTGTGACAATACCGGGTTGAAAAAGATTCAGGTAGATTGTAACGAAGAATGGCAACAGAAGCTAAAGGAGTTTAGGGAAGACTATTTCCCAATACTCGAAGTGGAGGCAAAAGATTCGAAAATTAGTAATGGTGTTGCCGCCAGTTATTATGGCTTTTCCAATGTGGGCGCAGCATTGCATCGTTGTAAATATGAGACAGGAGAGGAGTTTCCGGATTTTTTACTTGTATTGATGCTGAAAGCTTTTAGGAAGAGATTCGGTCAGGAGGAGTTTGATTATATTGCTTACGTTCCCCCAACTACTTCAGGCGATTTGGTAAAGAATTTTGCGGTCAAACTTTCTGAGGTTTTAAAATTTCCGATTACGCATGATCTGGTTAAAATCAGGCACACAAGTGAGCAAAAGGTTTTTGAAAATGGGGTCTTGAAATCCGATAATGTGAAGGGAGCTTTTTCTTTTAACAACCCTCAATTGCTTTTCGGAAAGCGTATTTTATTGGTTGATGATATTTTTGACAGTGGCGCAACGATGAAAGAACTGGGCCATTTATTTACTACTTTTGAAGTAGAGAGAATTGTTCCCATCGTTGTTGCAAGAACTGTTGGAGGAGATTTAGTCTGAAATGAAAAACGAAGCAACCTACTGGATTACGTTGGCCCATTTGCCGAAATGGGGTCTCGGTAAGATTAATGGTCTTATTGTGAGGTTCTTCCATGATGAAAAAATATCGATCGGGGAGTTCTTCAATCTTTCTGAATCGATTTGGTCAGAAAGGTATCAATTAACTCCCACTGATATTCTGGATTTGCAAAATGCCAAATCAGAACTTCCCAACAACGCTTTTTTTGCTGAAAATCTATTGAGTCAGGGTTATGACTTGTTGCCAATCACCTCACCGGAATATTCCCCGACCTTGAAGCAAAATTTAAAGGCAACACAATCGCCATCTTTGCTTTATGTAAAAGGAAACAAACAAATCTTAAAGGAACGGTCTATTGCCATTGTAGGATCCCGGGAGGCCGACGGTAAATCATTGGAATTTACTGACAACATTGCCAGGCTAGCCAGCAAAGAATACAAAGTGGTGGTGAGCGGATTTGCGAAGGGAGTTGACAAACAGGCCTTGGATTCGGCGATCAAATACAAAGGCCAGAGCATCATTGTGTTGCCACAGGGGATAACTACGTTTAACTCCGGATTCAAAACTTATTACAAGCAAATTGTAGATGGTGATGTATTGGTTTTGAGTACATTTCCTCCAAAGGCAGGGTGGTCGGTGCCCCTGGCTATGGCCCGTAATCCGATCATTTACGGACTCGCAGACGAAATTTATGTGGCCGAATCCAGCGAAAAGGGAGGAACCTGGGCCGGGGTTGTGGATGGTCTCAGAAAGGGCCGGAAAATTTATGTCAGGCAACCTGATCCGGATGAAAAAAATGCCAATACACTACTGATTCAGAAGGGCGCTAAACCTGTTGATTTCAATGGGAATGAGATTCAAAATTCTGGTTATAGCGAACAATCTGTCGTCTCTTCGCTGGTCAC
>JAVHPO010000323.1:0-1976 GCA_036170635.1 Prolixibacteraceae bacterium
TCAGCATTCCGGCCTCCTTCAATGACGGGATGACAAAAAACGTGAATGGTTTCACTTCCGGTCATCCCATCGGGATTCAGGTTTTCAGGGGCAAGAGGTCCTACAAACTGGATAAGGTGATCCTTCAGGGAACTGACTCGTTTGAGAAGAACGGATCACTGTTTGTAAAGGTGGTGGCAAACGACCTGCCGGCTGTTCAAATTTACGATGGATCAGACCAAATGAAATGTTACCCCAATCCGTTTAGCGATCAGCTGACCATTGAGATTCAGTTATTTGAGCGCCGGAAACTTGATGTCAAAATTTATGACCTGAAGGGAAAATTGATCCGGAGCCTTTTCAGTGGTAAGGCAGGCAAATCTGAAACGCTCTTCTGGGACGGAACCAATGGGAGTGGGGCTAAAATGGGTTCCGGAACTTATCTTCTGAAGGCCAATGGGATGATAGAAAAAATTGCGTTGAAGAAATAGGGGGGGGGAGAAACGACACTTAGCTGAAATCATGCGACCAATCCAGTTTTAATCGTTCCAGCACTCTCTTTTTTCGCCAATTCATATAGAAATTCGGGGGCAAAATCAGCTCCATTGTCCCATCCAATCGTCCAGGTATCTACAAAAAAAGTTTTGAAATAAATTGGATCTTTCAATGGTTCAAATATTTCACCGTCCAAATAGTGAGTCAAATCTACTATTCCAGTTAAACCATCATTGAACAGTAAAAATATTTTAAAATCCTCTCTGTGCTCGGCTTTTATCACTGTTATCGGTTCCATGTGCTTAAGTTAATGGTTCAATGTTACTTAGAGGTCTCTTTTTCTCTATGCTTTCCCAATTTGCAAGCAACTCAGCTTTATGCAGGTCCATCCACTCAAAAACAAGTTTCAGGGCGATCTTAGGCATCCTACCCTCAACAATCCCTTCCCGGATTGTAACAACTGCTTTGTAGTCCTGATATTCTATGTGTATATGAGGAGGATTATGCTCGTTGTAGAACATTTTCACAATGATCCCATAAAACCTGCTAATTTCCGGCATATCTACTGTAATAATGAGATTTTCACAAAGTTAAAAATTCTTTCACAATCAGGCACATATTTTGTCGGATTTGCTATTACGTTTGAAATAGATGATTTGTTGAGCGTTGCATAAATTTTTCTTAACTTAATGATATTGCCCTAACGGGACAAAAAACAAATTTTAAACAGTCTAATTTTTTTGAATAATTCATTGTAGTATTCACTATCTTTATTGCACACTAATCCAGGAACATACATTATTATCAATTTCCATTGCTTAATCAGTGTTTATGCCTAAATTCTTTCTCATAATTATCCTCGTTTTCTCAGGGCTGCATGGTTTTTCGGAAAATGTACCCATTGAAAAGGCCAGAATTGTAGCCACAAATTGGTACCGGCATTATGCCCCGACTGAAAAAATCGAGGGAAGCATCTTAAATACCGTTGAATACAAGCTGAAAGATGCCACCAATTTTTACATCTTTTCTTTTGACAAAGGCGGGTTTGTCATTGTCTCGGCAGAAGATCAGGTCGATCCTGTTTTGGGTTATGGTTTTGATGGGAATGTGCCGGATATGATTGACAACCCTGCAGTAAAAGATTGTTTTGATAATTATGCCCAGCAAAACGATACCATTGGGGAATTGCGTCTGAAATCTGCCAAAATTGTCCTAAAATGGTATCAATTGACAAATAATATATTCCTGAAATCCGGTGCATTAAGCGTAGGCCCACTACTTACTTCCACGTGGAACCAGGGATGCAATTACAATAGTTCCTGTCCTGTCGATGCAAAGGGAACTTGTGGCCATGTCTGGACTGGTTGTACGGCTACTTCCATGGCTCAGATCATGAAGTATTGGAATTTCCCAACCACGGTTAAGTAGGGGATTTAATTGTTCATACCAAATGTATACAATCCGAATTAAAAAATTGAATACAATGATATGTTTTACAACAT
>JAVHPO010000324.1:0-10183 GCA_036170635.1 Prolixibacteraceae bacterium
TGGAGATTGCCTTTTTCTCATCCGACAAACTCTGTCTTGAACTCGACAAAGGAAAGCACCGTCTGAGAGGGAAAATTATTGGCATATTCTATCGCAACCCAGGTCAATACATTGCTACTCTGCTGGTTGGCAACAATATCGCGCTGGTTGTCTATAGTTTGGCTTTTGCCAACCTGATGCATCCATTTATTTCGGGAATGGTTGTCAACGAAACCTTTAACCTGGTCGTTCAGACCACCATCTCTACAATTTTGATTTTGATTGTTGCGGAATTCCTGCCGAAAGCGATTTTCAGGATTAATCCGAATATGGCATTGAACTTTCTGTCTCTACCCGTAGCCCTCTTCTACCTGCTTTTCTATCCGATTACAAAATTTGCCACAGGTCTCTCTAAATTAGTCCTTAAATTGATCTTTAAAATAAAGATTGAACAGAAAAATGAGAGCCGGGTGTTTGGACGAATCGATCTTAACAACCTCTTCGGAAGAATGGATGGTGTTAATACAGCTCTAAGCCACAACATAGACAGCGAGATCAAGCTCTTTCAAAACGCCCTTGACTTCTCAAAATTGAAGATTCGGGAGTGCATGATACCCCGTACAGAAATGGTGATGCTGGAGTTAAATGAGGAGATGGGGATACTCAGGCAAAAATTCGTAGAGACCGGTTTTTCTAAAATTATGATATTCGAGGGATCTTCCGACAATATTATAGGTTATGTTCATTCTTCCGATCTCTTTCACAACCCTGCTGACATTCAGGGTTGCCTTCGTAAAATATCTTTCGTTCCCGAAACCATGGAAGCCAACAAGCTGCTGAGCATTTTGCTGCGCGAACACAGGAGTACTGCCATTGTTGTGGATGAGTTTGGTGGAACAGCAGGGATGGTAACCACAGAAGATATTCTGGAAGAAATATTCGGAGAGATCGAAGATGAGCATGACACGCCCGATTTTGTAGTAAAGAGGCTTAACGAATATCATTTCGTCTTCTCAGGACGAACCCCAATATCCTACCTGAATGAAAATTACGGATTGAAAATTGATGAAGATGAGCAGTACGAAACCCTCGCCGGATACATCTTGTTTCATCATTCAAGTTTTCCGAAAATCAATACTGTCCTGATTATTGAGAGTTACGAATTCAAGATATTGAGAAGTACCAAAACCAGAATTGAACTGGTCGAGATGAAAAAAATCAGTAATTTATAAAATTGAGCATTTTGTTCAGTTTTAAAATCCTAAAATTGCTATATTCGTACGCTCAAAAACAGGATAAAAGATTTATCAGTTAAGTAAATAAATAACCAGAAAACGGATGGCTACATTAGAGAAAATCAGAAACCGTGCAGGGATAGGAATCACCATTTTTATTGGGTTGGCGCTGGCAGCATTTGTTCTTGGAGATGCTGTAAAATCAGGCAGTTCAATCATGCGTGGCAATCAGCAGGAGATTGCGAAGATTGCAGGTAAAAGTGTCGATTACAAGGAGTTTCAAAAGAAAGTTGACGACCTCTCAGATATTTACAAGATGAACTCAGGATCCACCTCACTGGATCAAAAAACGACGGAACAGATCAGGGAACAGACCTGGATGTCGCTGGTACGGAACATTACCATGAAAGATATCTATGAAAATCTCGGCATCGCTGTTACATCCAATGAACTTTTTGAACTTGTTCAGGGAGAAAATCCTCATGCGATCATTCAAAGTCTTTTCCGTGATCAAAAAACTGGTACAGTTAACCGCGCTGCCCTCATCCAATTTTTGAAATACCAGCAGACCAACACAACTGGCCCGGAACACAATTATTGGCTTTTTGTTGAAAACCAGATCCAGGAGGAGCGTAGCTTCACCAAATACAACAATCTTATCTCCAAAGGTATCTATACAACCAACGATGAGGCCAAATTTAACCTTGATGGCAAAAACAAAAAGGTGAACATCGAATTTGTGGGAAAACCCTACAGTTCAATATCTGACAGCTCTATCAGTGTATCTTCAGCCGAATTGGAAACTTATTACGCTGCCCACAAGGAAAAATACAAACAGGAAGCCAGCCGCGAAATTGAATACGTTCTTTTTCCTGTTGTTGCCTCCAAGGGAGACGAAGACAAGGTGATCAAATGGATCAATGACATTAAGCCTGAATTTGCCGCTGTCGAAGATCCCGCCGCTTATGTGAACGTCAATTCCGACAAACAGTTTGATCCTGCCTTCTACAAAAAATCAGATCTGGCTTCCAATATCTCTGAATTTGCATTCAGTGGTAAGGCAGGAGATATCTACGGTCCATACAAAGAGGGACAAAGCTGGAAGTTATGCAAGATTCAAAAATTCGAAGAACTGCCGGATTCTGTCAATGCCCGTCATATCCTCATCCGTGTTGCTTCGCAGGCGGAAGCCGCAAAAGCCAAAAGCACTGCCGACAGCCTGAAGCGCGTACTTACACTTGGAGGCGATTTCGCTGCTCTCGCACGCAAATATTCAGGTGACGAAGGTTCAGCTGTAAAAGGTGGAGAATTGGGTTGGTTCAAAAGAGGGATGATGGTCAAACCATTTGACGACGCAGCATTCTTCGGGAAAGTAAATGACTATCAGGTTGTCTCTTCACAATTCGGTATTCACCTGATCCAGGTTACCAAACGCGGCAATACCGCAACGAATGTGCAGTTGGCTACGATCGTGCGCAACATAGAACCAAGCAGTCAAACCTACCAACAAACCTATTCGCAGGCTTCAAAATTTGCCTCAGAAAACCGCGACCTGAAAGCTTTCCGCGCAGCAGTCACAACACAAGGCCTCAACAAACGCATGGCATCTCTTTTCGAAGCTGACAAAGAGGTAGCCGGCCTGGAAAACTCCAGATTATTGATTCGTGCAGCTTTCAAAGCGGAGCTTGGACAACCCGTTCTCAGTTCTGAAGGAACACCCATTTTTGAATTGGGAACGCAGTTTGTGATCGCTCAGCTTAGCGGCCTTCAGGAAAAAGGATATTCCAGCCTGAGCGTCAACAAGCCAACCATTGAAATAGCCATCAGAAAAGATAAAAAAGCAGAACTACTGAAAGCGAAGATGGCCGGTAAAACCGACCTCGCTGCTCTCGCTACTTCTCTTGGCACGACCGTTGGACAAGCACAGGATATAGACTTTGAACACTACTCTATCCCAGGACTAGGAAACGAGCCAGCTATTGCAGGTGTTGCATCCGTTCTTGAACCAGGAGGCGTTTCCAAACCGGTTTCAGGAACCAATGGCGTTTATGTGGTGAAGGCCACTGCCGTTAACAAAGGCGTTGGCTCCGACATCGCATCAGAGAAATATCAGTCTAAAATGGCCCTTGGATACAGGGTTTCCGTTCAGGCATTTGAAGCTTTGCGCGAGAATGCCGGTGTTGTCGACAAACGTGCCAAATTCTATTGATCCGCTGATCATTACAGATATAAAACAGGAAAGGATGCCGTTTGGCATCCTTTCCTGTTTTATGATAGCTCCTCCTGCCAGATAAATGAGCCCGGGGAAAAATCGGATAGGCTGACAAAAGGTTTCCGATCAAAGATTCCATAAACGGATGAACCACTGCCCGACATGGAAGCATAAACAGCACCTATATCAGAAAGTCTGCTTTTGAGATGAGCCAGTTCAGGAAATTTTACAAAGAGCGTTGTCTCAAAATCATTTTTGATTCGCCCTTCCCAATTTGAGATGGATTCGCCTATGATCTCCTTAAAGTTAAAAGGATATTCGGATGGCACTACTCCGGAGTAGGCCGTTTTTGTGTCCACATCGAAAGGAGGATTAACCAAAACCAGAAAATGTCCTTTTAAAGAAAAGTCCAGTGGCTCAAGATTTGCTCCGGTTCCGGTGGCATAGGCAGCCTTGTTTTCCAGAAAGAACGCACAGTCAGCCCCCAGCTTTCCTGCTATGGATTCTATTTTTTCAACCGGGATATTTAATTCAAAATGGTCATTCAGCGACCTCAGAAAAAATGCAGCATCCGAGGATCCTCCCCCCAATCCGGCCCCGAAGGGAATTACTTTGTGGAGATGGATATCCAGTCCGGGTAGGGTACATATTTCTTGCAGCAGCCTGTAGGCTTTAACCACAATATTGGTCTCAGGATCGATGTTCAGATTCAGTCCACTTCCGGCAAAATTGATCCCATTGCCACCGTTCTCCACATACTCAAGCGCGTCTTTCAGTCCGATGGGATAAAAGAGGGTCTCAATATCGTGGTAACCATCATCCCGCTTTCGCAGGATATTTAGTCCGATGTTGATCTTGGCGTTGGGGAAAAGAACCATCTTTCTTTATTTTGATTTCCAATTAACCCAAATTTGAATTCATTTCCTAACCCCGGGTTTCGCTTCGCTCCACTCGGGGCTATAATATCGGTCATCCCTGACGGGATTACCTAAATGAAGTCTCCGGTCTTTTCATTTCACTTTAGACCCGCTGGACGGTCAGGACAATCAGGACATTCGGCTATTCTTCCTTTGACTTCAGACAGGAGCCTATTTACCGTTTCTCCATTTCAGCTGGTGTCCCCTGACGGGATTTGACTTCTAATTCGGGAGTCCCGGTCGCCCCCTCTCCCCCTCGCCCATTCGCCCCTTCGACAAGCTCAGGGACCGGAAATACGCATGTATATTTTACCCTTCGACAGGCTCAGGGAGCATCTGACTTCATCTCCTCGTCCCAGTCATCCTAGTCATCCCCTCGCTTCAATTACTATAGCTTTCCAGCGGCTCACAGGTGCAGAAAAGATTTCTGTCGCCATAAGCATTGTCGACACGGCCAACCGGTACCCAAAACTTGTTGTCGCGTAACCAGCTTAGCGGATAGGCAGCTTTTTCACGCGAATAAGCGTGGCTCCATTCGTTTGCCGTTAACACCTCAGGCGTATGAGGCGCGTTTTTGAGCACGTTGTCCTCCTTATCCGCCACTCCTGACTCGATCTCCTTGATCTCCTCAAAGATGGCATTCAACGCATCTACGAAACGGTCGAGTTCCTCTTTCGATTCACTCTCGGTGGGTTCAACCATCAAGGTGCCATGTACCGGAAAAGAGAGTGTCGGGGCATGGAAACCGTAGTCCATCAAGCGCTTCGCAATATCAGTTTCATCGGCAGCGTCTTTCAGGTGACGGCACTCCAGGATCATCTCATGTGCTACCCGTCCGTTTGCGCCGGTATAGAGGATTCCATAATTGTCTTTCAGTCGGGCGGCAATGTAGTTGGCATTGAGGATGGCAATTTTGGTTGCCTCGGTCAATCCGTCGGCTCCAAGCATTTTGATGTAGCCGTAAGTGATCGGAAGTACGGAAGCGCTGCCCCATGGAGCAGCAGAAACCGCATGCATGCCGATGTGTCCGTTGTTCATGACCGGATGGGAAGGAAGAAATTCGACCAGGTGTTTCGCCACGCCGATTGGCCCTACACCCGGACCACCTCCACCATGAGGAATGGCAAAGGTTTTGTGGAGATTGAGGTGGCAAACATCAGCTCCGATCCTGAATGGATTGGTCAACCCGACCTGCGCATTCATATTGGCACCATCCATGTACACCTGTCCGCCATATGTGTGTATGATCTGGCACATCTCCACAATCGAAGCTTCGAATACGCCATGGGTCGAAGGATAGGTAACCATGAAGGCAGCCAGGGTATCTTTGAACTCTTCCGCCTTGGCTTTCAAATCATCGACATTGATATTGCCGTTGTCGTCACAACCAACCACAACCACTTTGTTTCCGGCCATGACCGCACTGGCCGGATTGGTCCCGTGTGCAGACGAAGGAATGAGCACAACATTGCGGTGTCCCTCTCCCCTGCTCTTGTTGTAACCGCGGATCACCAGCAGTCCCGCGTATTCGCCGGCAGCGCCGGAGTTGGGCTGGAAGGAGATATCGGCAAAACCGGTGATCTCCGAAAGATCCCTGCGCATCTCCTCCATCATTTCGTGGTAACCCATGGCCTGGTTCTTTGGAACGTAGGGATGAATTCCGTTGAATTCAATCCAGCTCAGCGGAAGCATCTCTGTTGCCGCATTGAGTTTCATGGTACACGATCCCAGTGAGATCATCGAGTGTACCAGTGAGATATCTTTTTTCTCGAGCCGCTTGATGTATCGGGCCATCTCAGTCTCAGACCGGTATTTGCTAAAGACCTCCTGTTTGAGGAAATTTGATTTTCTTATAAATTTTTCTTCAATATTTTGTGCGTCAGGAATGGACTGAATTACAGGAACCTGCTTGTTGGCTGCCTTGGCAAATACCTCCAGAATCCAGTTGATATCTTCGAGATTGGTCGTTTCATCAATGCTGATGCCCACTTCCCCCTCTTCAAAATACCTGAAATTCATCTCCAGAGCAACCGACAACCATTCGATATCTTCCTTTTTTACATGTCTTGGGAGGCTAATTTTCAATGTATCAAAGAATCCTGTGGTTGCGCAGCTGTAACCAAGTTTGGTGACTTCATTGGCGATTAGCGCCGCGATGCTGTTCACGCGCTCCGCGATGTTAAGAATACCCTCCGGACCGTGGTAAACGGCGTACATTCCGGCCATGGTAGCCAGCAATCCCTGTGAAGTACAAATATTTGAGGTAGCCTTCTCCCTTTTGATGTGCTGCTCACGAGTCTGGAGCGCGAGTCGCAGGGCAGGTTTTCCATGAACGTCTTTAGATACACCAATGATCCTGCCGGGAAGGTCGCGCTTGTACTCCTCGCGGGTGGAGAAGAAAGCGGCAGAAGGACCGCCATATCCCATTGGAACGCCATAACGCTGGGTAGAACCGAATACAATGTCTGCACCCCACTCCCCGGGAGGAGTCAGCAATGCAAGCGACAACAGGTCTGCAGCAACTGCAATTTTTGCCCCGATCGACTGAACTTTTTCGGTAAAACCGGCATACGATTCAATGACGCCATCCGAATTTGGATACTGAACAATTGCGCCAAACCATTTTTCACCGACACTGACCTTCCTGAAATCACCCACTTCGAGCACGATGCCAAGAGGTTCAGCCCTGGTAAAGAGCACATCCAGGGTCTGTGGCCAAACTTTTTCATCCACAAAACAGACATTGGCACCGGCCTTCTCCTGCGCTCTTGAACGAAGGGCAAACATCATGTGCAGTGCCTCGGCGGCGGCAGTGGCTTCGTCAAGCAGTGACGCATTGGCCAGTGGCATGGCAGTCATTTCGCAAACCATCGTCTGGAAATTAAGCAGCGCCTCCAGTCTTCCCTGGGAAATCTCTGCCTGGTATGGAGTATAGGAGGTGTACCATGCCGGATTTTCAAGGATATTGCGCAAAATCACAGCTGGAGTGATCGTATCGTACCATCCCATGCCGATATAGGTGTTAAAGACTTTATTTTTGGAAGCCAGGTGAAGGATTCGGCGGTAGTATTCGCGTTCTGTTAAACCATTGGGCAAATTTAGCGGTTTCTCCAGCCGGATGTTGGACGGAACCGTCTGGTCAATCAGCTCATCCAGCGATGCTACGCCGATGACAGCCAGCATTTCCTGAATATCCTTCTCTCTTGGACCTATGTGTCGGGTTACAAATTTGTCGATTGCCATTTTATTATTAGTTGATATTTAATATTTTAACTGAAAAAGTGACTAAAGTGAACTAGAGTGACTAAAGTGAACTAAAGTTTTATGACTTTGAATTTTAGATATTTAACCATTTATGATTCTGTTAGTTTTGAGTGAAGAAAAGTAACAAAAACGATCCGAAGCGACAAGGACTTTAGTCACTTTAGTAAAAAAATGAGCATCAACCAATATAAAATGTTCTGTTTCATTTATTAATAAACCAGTAATTTGGAGCGCTCTTATTTGCCCGTCAGGGCATTAATGTCAATAGAAAAATGTTGACAGACAAAACGTTTCCCCGGTAGGGGATAAACCAATTGCATAGCTTTAAGGTTTATACAATGAATTGGCGTTGTTTATCCCCTACCGGGGAAATGATCAAACTCAACCACTGTTCTATTGAGCTTAATGTCCTGACGGACAAATCAAATTACTTTAAAAACGGATTTGTTCGTCTTTCCCAACCTATCGTGGTGTCATTTCCGTGGCCCGGAAAGACTCTGGTAGCATCCGCCAGGGTCAGCAATTTTTCCTTGATGCCGGAGATTAACAAAGCATGGTTTCCTCCGGGCAGGTCAGTTCGTCCCACCGATCCCTCAAAAAGTATATCCCCGACTACCAACAATTTATCCGCCTCGCTGTGGTAAGCGACACTTCCGGAAGAGTGACCGGGTACATGGATAAACTTCAAAACGGAGTGCCCAAAGGTGACCTCCACGCCTGGAACAAGCGCTATGGCTTCCGCCGGATTGGCCATGGTGATGCCAAAGAACATCGCATGTTGTTTGGCCTGACTTACCATTGGAAGATCACCCTGATGAATCCAGCATTTCAATCCCCATTTCGTTTCTGCATAACTGTTTCCCATGAGGTGGTCGAAATGACCATGGGTATTCAACAGTTGAACGACTTGAAGCCCTTGTTCCTCGACAAAACGACTCAAGGCAGATTCTTCCGACCTGTTTGAGCAGGCAGGATCGATGATAACTGCCTCACTGGTTTCGTCCCAGAGTATGTAGGCATTGACACCCACAGGATTAAAAGTAAATTTTTTAATATTTATCATGAAATATGCAAAAATTATTTAATGAATTGGATCTCTGAAATGAACCCTTCTTTCCCTCAACGTCCTTCAGCCCCTCGGCTTCGCTCGGGGACCCGGATCCTCGCCCCCTATTGCCCTTCGACCCTTCGACTTCGCTCAGGATACCACTTCGCTCAGGGACCGGCACTCGATCTTATCATCTCCTTCGTCCTGGTCGTTCAAGTCTTTCCGTCATCCTAGTGATCCTGGTCGTCCCAGTCTCCCTGTCCCCAAGTCCTTCTTCTCCGTTCTACCTTTCCCTTCTCCATGCCCCATGCTCTCTGCCCCTTGCCCTTACTTTTCGTCGGCTATTCCGGGGAGCATCGGAACAAAGACAAAACTACCAGCTTCCAGCTCCGAATATTCATTTTCTCCCACCCTCACTACTATTTTCATTACCTGGTGCTGCCTGTTTCCTACCGGAATGACCATTCTGCCGCCAATGACCAGCTGCTCCTTTAAGCGGGGGGGAATTGTCTCAGCGCCTGCGGTGACGATGATCTTATCGAAAGGACCGTAGGTGGGCAAGCCCAAATAACCGTCTCCATAAAAGAATTGCGGATGATAGCCCAGCTTTGGCAACAAAACGCAGGCAAAATCAAAGAGCGACCGATGTCTCTCAATCGTAAACAGTGATACTCCCATTTCGCACAACACTGCCGCCTGATATCCACTTCCGGTGCCAACTTCCAGAACCCTGTCGGTCCTTTTGATTTGCAGCGCTTCAGTCTGGAAGGCCACGGTATAGGGTTGCGAAATGGTCTGTCCGGAGGAGATGGGGAATGCCTTGTCGACATAAGCGAATCCAACGAAACTGTTATCCATGAAAAGATGCCGGGGGACACGGTTCATCGCACGAAGAACATGTTCATCCGAAATCCCTTTACTTTTGATTTCATCTACCAGTTTTTTTCGTAATCCTTTGTGCCTGAATGTATCTTCCAATTGGGCTGCTTTTGGGGTTTCCAATGGCAAAAATACCAATCTATACGGGTTTTTCAACATCAAAAATCGTCCTGATTTGATATTCTCCACTCAAAATGAGTATAACCCTCAGTGCGATTCCATGTGGCAACTGAAAAACAAATTATAAACACATGAAAGTTGATAAATAAAAGAATCGGGAAGAATCGGTAAGTTCCTGTAAACATGTAAAAAACTACATTTACACCAAGATGTTACACGGAGCCATCATACACCCCGGAGAACCGGATGATTCATTCATCGCCTCGCTGCACGCCATAAAAAGTGTGAAGTGGGAGACTGTAATCTCTTCCATCAACTTCAATTTTTTTGGTAACCCTGAACACCTGATTCCCTCGCAATGCAACCTGGTAACCATTCTTGACCCGGAATTCACCTCATTTGCATTTTTATCAATCCTGGTAAGGCGGGGATGTCATCTGTTTTTAACAGAAAAGCAGCTGATGAGTACCGCCGAACGGGAAAAGCTCATACAATTGGCAGAAGAGGGTAATACTTTCATTCAAATTCG
>JAVHPO010000325.1:0-10151 GCA_036170635.1 Prolixibacteraceae bacterium
TTTTTATACAATGGCAAACCATAAATCGTCCATCAAAAGGGCAAAGCAGAGTGAAGTTCACCGTCTTCACAACAAATATTATTCAAAAACTACCCGTAACGCGGTTCGTGAACTTCGTTTGGTCACTGAGAAAGAAAAAGCTGCCGAGCTTCTTCCAAAAGTAGTCGGTATGTTGGATAAATTGGCCAAGACCAACGTGATCCACAAGAACAAAGCAGCAAACTTGAAATCAAGTTTGACATTGCACGTCAACGCGCTTTAATTAGTTCAAACAATATATTTTAGGAAGGGTGCCCAAATTGGGTGCCCTTTTGTGCTTTAATTTTCGTTTTTCTCGACAATTTTTTGTAACTTGAGGAAGAAGGATGATCCGGCAAACCACCCGGGCGTCTTCCGGGAATATGGGTAATTATGGCAAAGTTGGCATCAAGGCCTGGGCAGTGGAAGATCGGCCCAGGGAGAAACTGATCAGCAGGGGACTATCCGCACTCACCGACGCAGAACTGATAGCAATCCTTATCTCCAGCGGCAACAGCCGAGAGTCGGCAGTTGAGTTATCACGCCGGATCATGGATTCCATTCACCACAACCTGAATGAGCTGGGAAAACTGAACTGCGATGAACTGAAGAAGTTCAGGGGCATTGGTCAGGCTAAGGCCATTACCCTGATCGCGGCGATGGAGCTCGGCAGGCGGAGAAATCAATCGGAAGCGCTCGACAATGGCCAGATCAAAGGAAGCCGGGATGCGGCCGACTATCTTCGTCCCGAAATTGGGGACCTGGCTTACGAAGAGTTTTGGGTACTTTTTCTCAACCGGCAGAACAAAGTGATCGACAAACGGAAGCTCAGCCAGGGAGGTATGACCGGTACCGTCATCGACGTACGCATGGTACTAAAACTGGCCCTCGAAAAGCATGCCACCTCCATGATCCTCTGTCATAACCATCCTTCCGGTAACCTGGATCCCAGCGATGCAGACAGGAAGATCACCAGACAGATGAAAGAGGCAGCAGCCCTGATGGAGATTCCGGTGATCGATCACCTGATTGTAACCCAGGCCGGCTATTTTAGCTTTGCCGACGAAGGATTGTTGTAGTCATCAGGGATTTTTTTTATTTTTACCAAAAATCCCTGATGATACACATATTCGGTGACAGCAACTCCATCTTCAACCAATACCTGGCTGAAATTCGCGACGAAGCAGTGCAAAAAGACCCCATGCGCTTCAGGAAAAACCTGGAACGGGTTGGAGAGATTTTTGCCTATGAAATCAGCAAGGAACTCCCTTACAAACAGAAAGAGATTACCACATCTTTGGGCGTTGCCAAGATGAGGGTGCTGGAACAACAGCCAGTTTTGGCAACTATTTTAAGGGCCGGACTGCCACTTCACCAGGGGTTGCTGAACTGTTTTGACCATGCCGAGAACTGTTTTATTTCGGCCTACCGCAAGTATGATCCTAACGGGGATTTTCACATTGATTTTCAATACATTGCCTCACCGTTGCTAGATAACAAAATCGTCATTTTGTCCGATCCCATGCTGGCCACCGGATCCTCCATGGAGGTCGGTTACCATGCCTTGCTGGAAAAAGGTGAACCTCAGCACATCCATATGGTCTCATTGATAGCCAGCAGACAGGGTATCGATTACATCACGAAAAGATTGCCAAACGACAAGGTTACGCTGTGGGTAGGAGCCATCGATCCCGAGATGACGCCTAAATCTTACATTGTTCCCGGGCTGGGCGATGCAGGTGACCTGGCTTACGGAGAAAAAATTGATTCCAAGGAGGTAGTCCCTCACACCCATTTCTGAAGGCTGTTTTTTAGTCAGCCACCAGCCTCCAGACTTTGGAAGGGTCTGTACAATCATGAAGCATTTCGATCACTGTTTTCCCTGATAGGGGATCGCTGTAACCGGGTGCAATCTCAGCCAGAGGAACGAGGACAAATCGACGATCGGCAATGCGTGGGTGAGGAATTGTCAGGCCGGGGCTTTCCAAAATCACTGAATCATAATAGAGCAGGTCAATATCAATTGTTCGCGCTTCGTATCCTTCGCCATTTCTGATACGTCCCAATTGAGCCTCAATTTGCTGTGAAGCGGTCAGAATATCCTCAGGAGACATATTTGTTTCGATTGCAATAACTTGGTTTACAAATAATTCGGACGTAAAACCCCAGGGTTCGCTTTCGTAGAGTGAGGAAGCAGAAATTTTAGGACCGATCTTGCTGGTTACCAAATCAATTGCCGATGCAATTATTTCACTTCTATTTCCCCGATTTCCTCCTAAAATGAGATAAACTAACGACATAGTGCGTATCTTTGTAATAATTGCGGTTCAATTGAGACTATTTGTATATGCGAAAAATTAACCGTAAGAATCAAGTTGGTGTGTTGTTTTCTGCCGACCAGAACCTGGCTTTTGACGACTCCGGCTTCAATGAAGATCGATAGCCAAAGTTAGGATTATTCCGGTAATGGGACGACAATGACTAATTTATCTTGCTTGAGCATTGATCCTTACAGTAATAGTATAGCAATTAAAAAACAAATTATAATCATATGAAATTTTTTTGGAAAGCTTTTTTTGCTTCACTTGCAGCCATTATAGTTGCGATGCTCCTTTTTATTTTTCTGATTGCAGGGTTGGTCTCCTCCCTGGCCACCATCGGTGAACAATCCGTTACCGTTAAAGAGAATTCGCTCTTAATTATAAAACTGGACAACCGGATAGTGGAACGGAAGTCTAATAATCCATTTGAGGAGTTGGAGATTCCGGGTATGGAGAGAACTTCCACTACCGGATTGAATCAGATTTTTCATGCAATTTCCCAAGCAAAAAGTGACAATAAAATAAAGGGTATCTACCTCGAATTGTCTGAAATTGGAGCGGGGTATGCCACTACGGAGGAGATTAGGAATGCGTTGATCGACTTTAAAACCAGTGGGAAATTTATCTATGCCTATTCGGATGCCATTTCGCAAAAGGCATATTACCTGGCCTCTGTGGCTGATAGTTTGATTTTGAATCCCGTTGGCATGTTCGATTTCAGGGGACTTAACGCAGAGCATACTTTCTTCAAAAAGGCTTTGGATAAATTTGGTATCGAGATGCAGATCGTTCGCGGGAAGGACAACAAATTCAAATCAGCGGTTGAGCCATTCATGTACGATAAGATGAGTCCTGCCAACAAGGAACAGACCACACTTTACCTGGCAACAATCTGGAATTATCTGCTGAAAGGAATTTCAGAATCCAGAAAAATATCCATCGACAGTTTGAATCAATATGCCAATTCTGTCATGACATTTCGCACTGCCGAAACGGCTCAGAAAAGTCGCTTCTTCGACCGGCTTAAATACCGTGACCAAGTGCTGGCTGATTTGAGAAAGCTTGCTGGTTTAAAAGAAAACGCCGAAATTCCTATTCTTACCGTTTCCGAGTACGATAAAATCCCTTCTGATGTGAAGGCCAAAGCCCTTATCAAAGACAAGATCGCAGTGGTATATGCTGAAGGTGAGATAGATACTGGTTCAGGAAACAGTTCTCACGATATCAATTCAAAGGATGTATCTCAGGGCATTCGTGAAGCCCGAATCGACACTACCGTGAAAGCCATTGTATTTAGGGTCAACTCTCCCGGTGGTTCGGCCTTTGGATCGGAGGTGATCTGGAGAGAGGTAAAACTGGCGTCAGAAGCTAAACCGGTCATCGTATCAATGGGAGATTATGCAGCATCAGGAGGTTATTATATTTCTGTTCCGGCTGCTGTAATTCTGGCCAATCATACGACCATTACCGGTTCGATCGGAGTGTTTGGAACGATTCCCAATTTTGGGGATTTATTGAACAACAAAATTGGCATTACTTTTGATAAGGTGATGACGAATGAACATTCGGATATGCCTTCGGTTATAAGGAAAATGACTCCTTTTGAAACTAGCCTGATGCAAAGTTATGTCGAGAGCACTTACAGTACATTCGTATCGCATGTGGCAGCCGGACGTAAAATGTCGGCTTCAAATGTCGACTCTATTGGCCAGGGGAGGGTTTGGAGTGGTGTGAATGCAAAATCCAACCACCTGATAGATGATTTTGGCGGAATGAAAGAGGCATTGAAAATCGCTGCTGAAAAGGCAGGGATCAGGGAATACCGCATCAAGGAGTTGCCAAAACAAAAAGATCCGTTTGCAGAATTGCTGAAAAATTTCTCTGTCAGCATGCAAACGAAAATGATGGAATCCGTTTTGGGATCCTCATTCGATTACTGGAAGAATCTCTCCAGGGAAGCTAATGCAAAAGGGATCTATACCCGGATGCCATTTAATCTTGAAATCAATTAACTATTTTGAAGAAATTTTTCCTCTATATTTTCTCCCTGGTGTACGGAATGGTGGTCAATACCCGTAACGCCCTTTTTAATCTGAACATTCTTCGAGCAAGGGAGTTTGATGTACCTGTAATTTCGGTTGGCAACATCGCGGTAGGAGGTACCGGCAAAACCCCGCATACTGAACATCTGATCGGATTGCTAAGCAAGCAGTTCGACATAGCCGTGCTGAGCCGTGGTTACAAGCGAAAGAGCAAGGGCTTTTTGCTCGTGGAAACTGACTCCTACGTCAGGCAGTCGGGAGACGAACCACTCCAGATAAAAAAGAAATTTCCCGGAGTCATGGTTGCCGTGGATGAAAACAGGGTTCGGGGAATCGAGAAAATTTTGGAGATCAGCGAGAAACGTCCTGATGTGATCATATTGGATGATGCTTTTCAGCATCGGTATGTGACACCTTCGATCAATATTCTGCTGATTGATTTTACCCGCATGATTACCGAAGATGATTTGCTTCCGCTTGGTCGGCTCAGAGAGCCAGCTTCCAATAGGGATCGCGCCAATATCATTATCATAACCAAATGCCCCAGGGAGATCAAACCCATTGATGAGCGGATCATAACAAAGGACTTGCACATTTGGCCTTACCAGGATCTCTTCTTTTCGCGCATAAAATATGGTGAAATGTTGCCGGTTTTCCCTGAGAAGGTTAAGGAAAAGAAGGTGCGTCTGGACGCTGATACAGGTATCCTGCTTCTGACCGGAATAGCAAATCCGCAACCATTAAGGGACAAGTTGCTTCAGATTACCAAATCAGTGGTTTCAGCCGAATATCCGGATCACTATCCCTTCGCCCTGAAAGACATGGAGAAGGTGGCTGGACAACTAAAAGCCATGTCGGCTGCACAGAAGATCATTGTAACAACCGAGAAAGATACATTCCGCATTCTTGAAGTTGAGAATCTTCCGGAGACAATCGCTGAAAACCTATACTATTTACCCATCGAAATAAGGTTTATCAACCAGACAGATAACGATTTCGATAAAAAAATCCTGAAATATGTTGGCGAAAATAAAAGCAACTTCGAACTACATTCTAGAAAGAACAAAATTTAAATGTGATATCGCTATCATCCTGGGAACAGGGCTGGGAGGCCTTGTCAAAGAGATTGAAGTTGAACATACCATTCCCTATTCGGAAATTCCAAATTTCCCGCTCTCTACCGTGGAAGGTCACAAGGGACAATTGATTTTCGGTGTTCTTGGAGGCAAAAATGTGATTGCCATGCAGGGCCGTTTCCATTATTATGAAGGGTACAGCATGAAGGAGGTTACCTTCCCGGTTAGGGTGATGAAGGCCATGGGTATCAAAACCCTTTTTGTCTCCAATGCGAGTGGTGGCCTCAATCCTAAATTCAAGGTAGGGGATATCATGATGATCAACGACCACATCAATATGTTTGGAGATAATCCGCTGATGGGGCCTAATGAAAAAGTGCTGGGACCGAGATTCCCAGACATGAGTCAGCCATATAACCTTCATCTGCGTAACCTGGCATCGAAAATTGCCATGATAAAAGGAATAAATCTGAAAGAGGGTGTTTATGTAGGTGTAGCCGGACCAACATTTGAAACGCCTGCAGAATACCGGATGTTTAGGATACTGGGTGGGGACGCCATTGGAATGTCTACTGTTCCTGAAGTGGTAGTTGCCAGGCATATGGATATGAAAGTTTTTGGCATTTCTATTATTACCGATAGCGGAGTACCCGGAGAGATCGTAGAAATCTCCCACGAGGAGGTTCAGGCGGTAGCCATGCAGGCTGAACCCAAGATGAGCCTGATCATTCGCGAATTGATTGCCACACTGTAGCAGGGGGATATAAACGAAAAGAGGCTGCCGGGGTGGCAACCTCTTACGAATCCAAATCAACTAACTACTACTAATAACTATTAACAGTACAAATATAGTGAATATTTTATTATAAAATGTAAAAATACTATTAATTAATTGTGAATTTTAATTAAGAAGTAATCCAAATAAAAGTTGCCGCTTATTTGATTGATTCTCTTAGTTTTCAGACAAGCTTCTTGTACCGTATGCGGTGAGGAGTGGCATCACCCAATCGTTTTTTCTTGTTTTCTTCGTACTCAGAATAACTTCCTTCGAAGAAATAGATCTGAGAATCCCCTTCAAAAGCCAGAATGTGTGTGGCGATCCGGTCCAAAAACCAACGGTCGTGGGAAATGACCACGCAGCATCCTGCAAAACTATCGAGGCCCTCTTCCAGGGCACGCAATGTATTTACGTCGATGTCGTTGGTTGGTTCATCCAGAAGCAAGACATTTGCCCCTGACTTTAGGGTGAGCGCCAGGTGGAGCCTGTTGCGTTCACCGCCCGATAAGACGCCACATTTTTTCTCCTGGTCGGATCCACTGAAATTGAATTTGGAGACGAAGGCACGGGCATTGATCATTCTTCCGCCAACCATCACTTCGTCGGTTCCGCCCGACAATACCTGGTACACTGTTTTATCATTGTCGATCTCGGAATGCGACTGGTCTGCATACCCTATTTTTACTGTTTCACCTACCGTGAAGGTTCCGGAATCTGAATGTTCAAAACCCATAATCATTTTGAAAAGGGTTGTTTTACCGGCGCCATTTGGTCCGATCACACCGACGATGCCGTTTGGCGGCAGTGTGAAGTTGAGATTCTCAAACAACAATCTGTCACCAAAACCTTTGGAGACATTTTCTGCCAGGATGACCTTGTCGCCCAACCGCGGACCGTTTGGTATGAACAGCTCAAGCTTGTCCTCTTTCTGTTTGACATCTTCGTTCATCAGTTTTTCGTAGGCACCTAAACGAGCTTTTGATTTTGCCTGTCGGGCTTTTGGGCTCATGCGCACCCATTCCAGCTCTCGTTCGAGGGTCTTGCGTCGTTTGGAGACACTCTTCTCCTCCATTTCCAACCGTTTTTGTTTCTGCTCAAGCCAACTTGAGTAATTGCCTTTCCATGGGATTCCTTCACCTCTGTCGAGTTCGAGGATCCATCCGGCTACGTTATCAAGGAAATAGCGGTCGTGGGTAATACAAATGACGGTTCCGGGATATTGTTGCAAATGTTGCTCGAGCCAGTCAATAGATTCTGCATCCAGGTGGTTGGTAGGCTCATCGAGCAACAAAATATCCGGTTGTTTTAGCAATAACCTGCACAAGGCAACCCTGCGACGTTCGCCTCCTGAGAGGATCGTCACAGGCGTGTCGCCATCAGGACAGCGCAGGGCATCCATGGCACGTTCGAGCTTGTTATCGAGGTTCCAGGCATCCGTAGCATCTATCTTCTCCTGCAATTTGGCCTGGCGATCCATCAGTTTGTCCATTTTGTCTGCATCTTCGTATACTTCGGGCAATCCAAACTGAAGGTTGATATTTTCGAATTCAGCAAGTAGGTCCACGATTTCCTGTGCTCCTTCCTGCACAATTCCCATAACTGTCTTGGATGGATCGAGTACCGGATCCTGGGACAGATGTCCAACGGTGTAACCCGGTGAAAAGGCCAGCTCACCATTGAAATCCGTCTCAATTCCGGCAATTATCTTGAGCAAAGTGGATTTACCCGAACCGTTCAATCCGATGATGCCAATTTTGGCGCCCAGAAAGAAGGAGAGTGAAATGTCTTTAATGACCTGTTTTTGAGGCGGGTATGTTTTACTCACCTTGTACATCGAAAATATAATTTGCTTATCGTCGCTCATTGCTCTGTTTTTATGAATAGTGTGCAAAATTCGTCATTTCCGTCGAAAGAAAAAAGGATAATCAATTGATAATTGAAGTAGACAATGTGATGTCTAAATTTTGAAAGAATTTCTTGTGCGGCATGTATGCTTTTTAATGCTAAATTTGGTACAATGAATCTATAATCTACCTTCCCATGAGAAAATATTTGACCCGTGCACTGCTCATTATCGTTCTGTTAATCGGATCGTTTTTTTACTGGAAATATTTCTTCACCTACAGCGAAGGTTATCGGGCCGGTTTGTTGCAGAAATTCTCTTCCAAAGGGACGCTTTTTAAAACCTATGAAGGTGAGATCATCCTGAGCAGCGTACAAACCACAACCAACATGGCGATTGCCTCAGAGAAATTTTACTTTTCCGTGACGAAAGAGGATATTGCACGAAAGATCGAAAAGCTACAGGGTGAAAACGTGGTTGTGCACTATACGGAAAAGAACGGAACCCTTCCATGGAATGGGGATTCGCCGTATATTGTTGATAGTGTGGTGATAAGAAAGTAATCTTGATTTGACATTACACTCCTCTCCGGGTTAAAACCCGGAGTTACAGGACTGGTCATGCCTACGGCATTCTGAGATTGAGATAGGATTTGAAAAACGTTCTAAGCTCTCTTCGGGATCTTTAGCTGTTGCCCAGGATACAATCCCCTTACATTGCGGATGTTGTTGAAAGCCCTCAGATCGGCATCTGAGATTCCCGGGAATTTTTTGGCGATGGTGAAAAGACTATCCCCGCTTTGAACAGTATAGATGATGTATTCTCCGGTTCCAGTTGTATCACCTCCGGACTCGGCCTTTGAAACAGCAGTTTTTGGTGATTGTATTTCTGTTGACTGGCTGGCAAGTGTTTGTGGTGCACTCTTTGGTTTTTCGATAACAGCTTCTTTGCTTTTTAAAGACTTTCCGGGTAAGTAAAGGGTAATACGCTGACCGATGTGCAAGGTGCTTTTACGGAGGTCGTTCCACTCTTTCAAATCGTTGACAGACACCCTATATTTACTGGCAAGTGTTCCAAGTTTATCGCCCGATTTAACCACATGAGTAATCTCTCTCATCCCTTCCGCGGATACTCCTTTTGCTCCCCGATAGCGGCCTTTGAGCGGAACCAGCATGTTGTTCGGGAAGTATTTGTCGCGGTTGTACGCAAATATCTGACTCTCGTTGTCGATGAATGCAGAGATGGCTTCGGAAGGCAATTTCAGGATGTAGGGCTTATCAGGTCTGGCAGGAACAATATCGCGACGATATTGTGGATTCAACTGTCTGAGTTCGTCTACCGAAATATTCATAACAGCAGCCAATTGCTCAAAATTCAGGTAGTTGTGAACTTCGATGGTGTCGGTTACTGTTTTGAACTTCGGTTCAGCAGCTACTAGCTTATGTTCCTTTGCATAATTCATCACGTAGGAGGCAGCGATGTAAACAGGAATATAACCACGTGTCTCTCTTGGTAAGGAGTAATAGATATCCCAGTAACTCTGTTTTCCACCGCTTCGTCTGACAGCCTTGTTGATATTGCCCGGACCACAATTATAGGCGGCAATCACCACATGCCAGTCACCATAAATGGAATAGAGGTCGCGAAGATATCGTGCGGCTGCATCCGAGGATTTAATCGGATCGTTACGCTCATCAATGTAGGAGTTGATTTCCAGTCCGTACAACTTTCCTGTTCCGATCATAAATTGCCACAGGCCAGAGGCTCCGGCCCTTGAGACGATTTTTGGGTTAAGGGCCGATTCAATGATTGGCAGATATTTAAGTTCAAGTGGTAGTTGGTACCTTTCGAGCGCCTCTTCGAAAATAGGGAAATAATACTTGGAAAGTCCTAACATGTAATTGGTAAGTTCCCTTTTGCGTATGGTGTAAAGGCCAATGAAATTACGGACTGTTTCGTTGTAGGGCAGTGGCAGGAATGAATCAATTGCCTGAAGACGGCTGGTATACAGGGAATCGTTGAGAATCCTTGTGATTAAATTGGTATCTTGTCCTAGAATAATTTCCACCAAGA
>JAVHPO010000326.1:0-1959 GCA_036170635.1 Prolixibacteraceae bacterium
TTGTTTCAGATCAAGCTTTGCCTTATAATTTTCCGGAAAAAAAAGTCTCATGATAGATTAATTTGATGATTTTACAATGATACGAACTTCAAAAGACTAAAAAAACTGCGGATGGCAACTCACCAAACTAAATAGAGCAATTTTCACATCAAATATCTGTAAGTTGCTGAATATATACGGTTTATATTTACACGTATAAAAATTCCCAATCCAATATTTACGTGATTCACTTAAAGACTGTTTAAATTTATTACACAGAGTATAAATGTCTATTAATCGAAAATAGAAGGTTTATAGTAGTTTCTGCTATTAGATAATTTCATGAGAGAAACCCCAGAGTTACACAGAGTTGGAAAATCGCAAGCGATTTTCTCTCTGTGTAACTCGTTTTTCCTCAAATAATTTTGACGCAAGAGACAATTTCAAAGCTATTTTAAATTTCATTGTGGAGCTATAAATACTCTGTGTAAGAATTTTAAACAGCTTCTAAGTTATAGTGGTTCGGTGAATTGGATTTTACTTCATTTTGCTATATTTAGGATCTCTATTCATCCATCATTTCAGAAACATGGGAAATCAAAGAAGTTTGGTAAGAACCCTCGGGTTGGGGTATGTCGTTATTTTTGTTATCGCAAATATCATTGGATCAGGAGTATATAAAAAGATCGCGCCAATGGCTGCCGAGCTTCACTCCTCTGTCTGGATACTGATGGCATGGATTGTAGGCGGAATCATTACCTTGTTTGGAGCACTCAGCAATGCGGAGGTTGCCGGCTTGCTGGCGGATACCGGTGGCGATTTCGTGTATTTCAAGAAAATTTACAACCGCTTTTTTGCCTTTTTGTACGGATGGTCGCTTTTTACGGTGATCCAGACAGCGACCATCTCTTCGCTGGCCTATGTCTTCGCCCAATCACTCAACAGCATCGTTCCCATCCCGGAGATATTCCCATCCCTTCAGCATTTTTCGATCGGAGGGGTCTTCTTCCCTTTTCAGGACTTCAACGTTAAACTGACCTCTATTTTGCTGATTTTGCTTCTTACCGGCCTCAATATTTCCGGACTCAAAAGCGGCGCAGGTACCAGCAAAGCCATACTAATGCTGGTCGGTGCAGGTTTGCTGGTGATCGTAGTTTTTGGATTGGCTCATGTTAAAACTACCCCGGCCAACTTTATGGATGTCAGGGAACTGACCAACGGTGCTGTCACGCTCTCCTCCTTTTACACAGCTATGCTCGCCGCATTCTGGGCCTACCAGGGATGGGTCTCGGTTGGGTTTATCGGAGGAGAGGTTAAAGATCCGAAGAAAAATATCCCGAGAGGAATTGTCATTGGCGTCTTTGTCATCATTGCCATTTATCTGCTGGTCAATGTCACCTATCTCTCCCTCTTGTCCATTCCGCAACTGGAGCAGGTTTACAATGCCGGTAACCAAATCGCTGCCGTTGAGGCGGTCCGCAGTTTCTGGGGCGCTGGCGGTGTGCTCTTTATCTCCCTGTTGATTCTGGTGACCACCCTGGGATGCACGAATGCAAGTATTCTCACCGGTGCACGTCCCTATTATGCCATGGCGCGAGAAAGGCTTTTCTTTCCGGGGATCGCGAAACTCAACAGCGCCAACGTGCCATCCAACTCTTTGCTCTGGCAGGGAATCTGGGCTTCCGTGCTGGTGCTGTCGGGAACTTTCGATCAATTGACCGACATGATCATTTTCGCCGTCTTTATCTTTTATGGCGCCACCTCATTGGGTGTCATCATTTTAAGATACAAGATGCCCGATGCCCACCGGCCTTACAAAGTATGGGGTTATCCCGTTGTGCCAATTATTTTTATCCTCTTCTGTATCGGTTTATTTATCAATACAGTAGTTACCAGACCACGTGAAGCCGCCATCGGCATGACCCTTATACTGGCCGGCATTCCGGTCTTCCTTTATCTGCAAAGAAAATATGGGAAAGA
>JAVHPO010000327.1:0-1956 GCA_036170635.1 Prolixibacteraceae bacterium
AGACTGTCGGTACAATTTTCAGGAAATCGGCTCCGGGTTGGTTCAATATATTGGCCGGATGGTCGCACACCACCGTTAAGGGGCTTTCGTAAATAACAAATTTTGAAAGTTCAGCCGCGCGGGTATTCCAAACCAAGGTTGGTGTTTGGTTTTTGAATTGTTCTTTGGTTACGTTTAGAAAACCTCCGGGAGTATAATCCATCTGCCCGGCGAGCATTCGTGTAAAGGCCAGTTTTACATTGTGCTCCGGATTCATCTTTGCGGAGAATTTGTAATATTCATTTCCCATTACTCCTTCGCGGGTGATCATATTCGGATAAGTTCGGATAATCCCATCCGGCTTGTAGGCACCATGAAAATCGACCAGCAATTGATTTTCTGCGGCAAGTTTAATGATATCGTGGTACCAGTCAACCATATCCTGGTCGTCTCTGTCCATAAAATCAATTTTAATGCCGGACACGCCCCATTTCTTGTATAGCGGGAAAGCCTTCTTGAAGGCGGAATTGCGATTTACATCTTTGGAGTAGAGCCAAAGCAATATTTTTACATTTTTGGATTTGGCATACCGGATGATCTCGGGCATATCAATTTGAGGAGCCCATTTGGTTATGTCAGCATCAGGTGTATTAAACTTACCATACCATTGCCAGTCGACCAGCATATAATCCCACCCCACCTGAGAAGCAAAGTCGATGTATTGTTTGATAACAGGCATTTCCATTTTAACATCGCCACTCCACCAGTTGTCCCAGGCACTTTTCCCGGGAACAATCCAGGAAGGATCTTTGAGAGCACAAGGATCATTCAGATTCTGGATAATTTCAGATTCTATCAATTTTCCGGGAGAATCCCCAATCATCAGGACGCGCCAGGGAGTAATAAGTTCATCGTTAAACAGCGCTTTTACTCCGTTTTCAGGTTCGCCGGGAAGCGGGACCAATTTGGTGGTGAGTTGATTGTTAATTCCGTTTGTGCCAATGTAAAAACCAGGGTAGTGGTCTATTTTCGCCTCAGTGATGGCTACCCAGCAGTTTTGTCCATAGTCCATCAGCAGGGGCAATCCGGCAATTGATTGATTCGTCAGGTAACTGATGTTGTGTTCAAAAAACTCTTTTTCATTGGAGGTGGAATATCCTCCATATTCAACGATCCACGCTTTGGGATCGTTTGTAATACCAAAAGTGGTCAGTTCTTTCGTTATTTTACGGTTGCCGATATGTTCTCCCCGGTACAGTTTGTATCTAAAGGCAACCCCATCGTCGTAAGCGCGGACAAAGAGATCCATCTCCCTTTTCAATCCTGATTTTTCTTTCAGGTTCAACTGGAGTTCATTACCATGATTAACTACTTCAGCATGCTTCGATTTTACAACCGGTTTCCATGTTTCGTTGATAGTGACAAGGTTGTGTTCGACCAGGGTGAAGTTGCCATTCAGAGTTGGTTCGCCCTGAAATTCAAATCCCAGGAGAGACTTGTCCACTATTGGACGATCCTTAAATTTCACCTCATAACTCAGCTGATCGCCGTTGTTTATCGTGACAGAAATATTTTTGTCAGGTGAGGTGACAGTGAGGATTTGGGCGTAGCCCTGCCAACAACCGGTAACAACTAAATAAATTAAAACAAATAATTTCATTTTCGTGCTTTTCATTGTTTTTTAAATATTTGCGTTATTATTTTATAGCAAATTTACTATTGAATTTTTTTCATAGAAGTACTCGTTACTAAGCTACAATTATTTCTGTTTGAATATCAATTTTTGAATATGTATTTCACCAAACAAACATTCGCGGTTTTGGACACATGTCGTGATAAAATACCATCCGGTCTTTGAATAATCATATCCTTTCAATCGGATGGATTTGCGGTGATGGATATTTGGATGGTAATCAGGCATGTTCTATTGTTAGGTTGGATAAAATTATACAATATTCCCGGAACCCTGAGTTAATT
>JAVHPO010000328.1:0-1951 GCA_036170635.1 Prolixibacteraceae bacterium
TCGCAGGGTACTTTCATAATATTTTGGATTGCCTGAATAAGGAGGGGTCAAAGAACTACCCGGCAGTTCGGTTCCGAAATGGTAAATGTTTGCCGTTGCAGAAAATTGCCAGGTAAGTTTTTTTAATATAGACCAGTCGAAACTACCGGTAGCCAAAAGATTTTTATTGGCGGTGAAGGGGGTCATCGTGCTAAGACAATATTGCAATTGTCCTTTTAGTTTGAACTTTTTGCTCACTTTCCAGCTCATTCCGCTGGTTGCTGTGAGCAGGGTGAGGTTAATCAAAACCGTTGTATTTTTGAACCACATGAGGCTGAAATCCGGACTGATTTTCTTGTTGAAAAATGTGGGGACATAAAGGATCAGAGCGGTTTGGGTGTTGTTATTCGTTGTCACGTTTAAAATGGTTTCATTGTATTTGCTCCATGTATAGGTGCCACTCAGCAGGTTGCTCATGGTGGAGTTGCTCCAGGTATAAGCCGGGTTGATGCTTAGTTCGTTGCTTACACTTTTATACCCTGACAGTCCCGGCGAGTTGAAACCAAAATTGTTAAAGCTGGCATTCATGCTGAACCGGTCGTTGAACTGCGTAAAGACATTCACATTGGCGATGATCTGTTTGGTCAGGTCGGGACCGGAAACGCGGCTCAGGTTACCAAAACGTTCCCCGATGCTGGCAACAATGTTCATCTTCTTTTGCCAGGCGTTGAAGCGGGTATTTGCGAGGTATTCCATCCGATCGTTGTTCATAAAGGGATAGCCTGCTGTATAATACCCGGCGCCGTAGTAGTTAAATTTGGTGCCAATTTCCCAGTCTTTCCCTTTCTTGAGAATACCCAATGTTACTGCATTGTCCTTGCCGGTGGAGGTATGGGAGCTGATAAAAGGTTTAAAATCTTCTATCGGAGAAGCAGATAATGGCATATTCAGGTCCCGGGTGTAAAAGCTCTGTCCCAACTCCACAAAGTACTTCCAACCCTTGTCGGTGGTGACATTCGCCAAGAAAGTGACGACCATGTTTTCCTGCGGAACAATGGGAAATATGGGAGGTGAGGTAACAGAACCCGTTTTATCAACAGATTTTACCACATTGAACCCTGCAAAGAATTTTCCCTCTTTCTCAAGACCGAATTGCGCCATCCACTGGTTTCGCTGGTAAGCGCCAACGATTCCATCTGATGGAGGGATTAGAGTCGGCGCTAAGTAATTTACCGGACTTTGTGAAACCCCGCGAAACAACTTGATTCGGAATTTACCGGGAGATAAGTTAACGCCATAACCGAATATCCCAAGATCGCCGGTACTCAAATCGCTGTATTTAAGATATTGGGTTCCCAGCACAAATTCAGTACTGCCAATTTTGGGTCGCAGTCCAAAATTATTCGCCGGATTGGTCAGAAACTGCCAGAAACTTAATTTCGATCCGGTAATCGTTGTAAAATTGGTGAGCATAGGACTGAAATTGAAATTAAGCGGAATATTCCATTTCCCATAAGAGAGGGTTGGATTAAAGGAATACCGGAACAGACTCCACGGTCGTCGCGCTTTGTAAAAATCGGGGACAGGAAAACCGGGAATTTTGTCGAGTCCATAACCCTCATACCATATCCCCATATCGCCACTAAGAGTCAAGGTGTTTTTCTTCTTTTTCTGGGCACTGGCCTGAAATGCCAATAACAAAATAAGAATGACTGCTATTTTTTTGAAATGGTTCATTGTTTTATGTATTAAAAATGGTTCTTAAGAAACCTACACTTTTAATTAAGCTTCTGTTTTTGTTACAACATCATTATTTCCAACAAATCCAAAGATTTATTATCATCAACTCAAATATCATGATTGGGATTCTGAATCTCGCCCCCTTGATTATTACACATCCTATTCATTGGTTTAGATTTTTGTATTTTGTTAATGTATTTGCTGCTTTTAAATGATCTAGCCTATTTTGTGT
>JAVHPO010000329.1:0-10050 GCA_036170635.1 Prolixibacteraceae bacterium
TTGTCGACGTTTCCACCGGGGTGGTAGTTGAAAACAGAGACCATCTTGTTCCCGTGCCGGTTGGAGACCTTGTAATGGCCACCCATGCCTGTCTATTTCTGATCGGGCGCCCAGTATTTTCCATCCGGACTGGTCGACCAATAGAGCTCGCGCCCTTTGGTGTATTTGGTGAAAAGATAGAAGAATCCTTTGCTTTCGATCCACCAGGGCTGCGGGTAGGTCATTTCGCCAATTTTAATCTGGTTGAAGGATTCGATAGAGTAGGGATCA
Organism: Prolixibacteraceae bacterium; assembly: GCA_036170635.1. Lineage (GTDB taxonomy): Bacteria > Bacteroidota > Bacteroidia > Bacteroidales > Prolixibacteraceae > CAINVV01. Next base: position 271 of record JAVHPO010000329.1, read on the forward strand.
CTGCTTTTGAAGATCAGTCCGGGACGGGCTTTGCTTCTTCCGCTCACAAAAACCCAGATAAACCCCTGCCCGTCGATCGAAATGGCGGCATTATCGTGCGGGTCGTTGACCCCCTCTTTGTCATAAACAACCACCGGTTTGGGAACCATTTTTGTCTGATGGTCGAAATAGGAGACCATGATCAGCAGGTGCCGCGCATCTTTGGCTGTTGTCCCGCCATAGGTGAAAAAGGTCTTCTTTACCTCGGGCGCATAGATGGCAATCGGAATGTGGTTGGCGGTATAGGTTCCCAATCCGCCGGAATATTTGTCGCCGTATTCCGAAAATTGTCCCAGGGTAAACCAGATGCCTTTGTAACCGTTGGCGGTCGGATTTTGGGCCATCGCCGCTTCATTCGATAACAAAAGAAATGTAATTAGTAGCCTGAAAAATAGAATCTTAAAGTTCATAGATTGTCTTTTGATCAATTATTGGTAAATATCCTGACCGAGTCTTTATAATCCACCAAAATAGGCACATAGGTCACATTAGTCCCCTATTGTGACCTATGTGCCTATTGTGGTGATAATTTTATTCCAAAGTTATCCAACCATCTTTTGTTGCCTGAACGGTGACAAGAATACCACTGTTTGTTTTTGTTATTTTGAGCTCTTTTTTACCTGAATCCTGTTGCACCCATGCTTTTTTAATGCCCTTACCAGGAATGCCGATCTCCGTTTCCTGGTTGCAGCTAATTCGGTAACCTGCTGGCTCTACAGATAAGTTGGCCGAGCCATTGGAATTTGTTGATTTTAAGCTGAAACCATGGCTGGTGATTTTTGTGCCTTTCCCGAGGTAAAGAGAGACCAATTGGACAACCTCAACCGGAACGGATTTGGCACTTTGGAAAGATGCAACAGCGTAGTATCCCTGAAAAGATCCTTTGGCAGTAAGGTAAGACTTATCAGGATCGGTTGATTGAAAGATTTCCTGGTAAGTATTGTTCTTGTTGTAGACGGTAAGCGCTGTGAAAGTGGCTGGGTTTGATGTTTTATCAAGCGCAATCCGGTCGATGGTGTATCCATCTCTCCTTTTGTACGGTTCAAAAACAGCGACAAAAGGTTTTGTTTTTGCCTCGGCATCGGTGTGGATGGTAAAAACCGGAAGCGGGGAACCGGCATAATGTCTGCCTGAAGTCTTGGTTTTGAGGGATTTTGCCTTGAAATAGGTCCGTCCTTCATCGCCGGCAACCAAAAGTTGCAGAAACAGATCATCCGATTGGTCATTCTTGATGGAGAAAAGAGCGATAAGGTTGTCGTTTCGACCATCCATTTTCTCTACATCGGCGAAAAATCGAAACCCGGGATAGTCTTTTTCGGTCCTCGGATAGCTGGCAGCTACGGTATTTATCTTGTTGCGATGGTTGTCCAGGAAGGTGAGCTCATCGCCGATGTTGTGGTAGACATAGTCGTTGCTGGTGGCATTGTCAGACCTGAATATGTCGACATAATAGCCGCTTGATTCGGAGGTGCGGACAATGGCAAGGGTGCGCGACTGGTTGGTATTGGTCGATTTGTCGAAATAGCGTGTGTCGGTAAATGAGCAGGTGGGCGAAACAGCTTCCTGGTCGGGCATTGGTTCCATGGCCGCGAGTTCGATCTGACCGATATTTTTTGTGCCTGCCGCACCACTGAAAGGGATTGAAGAGGAGGAACCTGCCGAAACCACTGTGTTGTGCGCAGCCCACTGGCTGTAATAGTTACGGTGCAGCGGATGTTCGTAATTAGGACCGGTACCTGCATCGATGCCCAGCACCTCTCCCAGACCGTACAACTCCATCGCCATGCCATTGCAATGGTTGTGGTTGTAGGTGGCGCCCTGAACTCCGATCATCAATCCGGTTTGCGGATCTGAACCGTTTCGCTGGATAAAGTAGCGTGCAAAATCGAGCGCTCCTGTGCGCGGCCATCGAAAAGTGTTGGTTGAGGCAGGCAGATCAGGAAGGAAGGTGAGCAGCCCAAGAAAACCTGAATCTTCGCGTTTGTATTTTCCGCCTTCGATCAGTTTGTTCATGGCTGCCAACATGTCGGGCAAGATCGGATCGTTGTATTTGACGGCCCCGATCAGTCCAATTTCGAGTGACTCCGCACTTTGTGAGGCCCTGCCGGTATCCCCGAAGCCGCCAACGGTCAGATTGGGGAAGGAGTATTTCAGCATGGCGTAGGAGGCCTTAAACAATGCCGGAAACTGTTTGAAAACATCATGCCCGTTTTTTTCAAGCGCAAGTGAGGAGATGAGGAGATTGCCTACCGGATAGTTGTGGTAGCCACCCGGCTCTTTCCAGTGGCCATCCGGCGTTAGCCAGTTTTTCACTGTCGAGGGGAGTGCTAACTGCCCGCAACCACCGTTGATGGTATCTTTGGAAAGGATAAACTGCAGATAGTAATCCTGTTTTTGTTTGTTCTCGAGGTTGAGGGCCGCAAAAACCATGGTAGAACTTTCGGCAGCATACCAGTTGTTGTTCCAGAATCCCCGGAAAGCCAGGGTAGAGGCAAATTTTTCGAAGACGGTTTCGTACCAGTGAAGGTCGTACCCGTTTTGTAGCATAAAGGGTTTCACAAAATCGTAAGCCAGGATGATGGAGCGGTAACTTTGATCACCCAGCGTCTGCATGTCCAGAAATCCAGTGCGGCAAGGCCCGACAATTGGCTCCTGATAGTATGCCCCTTTGGCCCATTGATCGAGCAAATCGGCCGCGAAACGGGCATATTTTGTATCCCCGTTCAGCCAATAAAGGATAGCAGCATTTAGCGCCAGGTTGTTGATCTTTCCATTGATATCGGTAATGTATGCCTGCGGATCGATCCATTCTTTCTTACCAGTTTCAGGATTGAAAAGATTCATCACCCTGGAGGTATCGTTGGGAACCAGATCTTCGATGGCTGGAGCGCGGTAGGATGCCCCTTTCTCTGTGATCGGCGAGCGAAGGTAGGTGGAGACCCTCACGGTAGGATAGGGGGCGTTGCCGGTCCATTTGACCAGTCCCATGCCAGAGTTATCCGAGTAAACGGTGGTATAATGCTTACCAGGAATTCGGTTCATGAGGTAGCGGCTCAAAATCCATTGGGGATCGGTGACATGTCGTTCGACATAGGGAGTGACACTCTTTTGCATCTCGTCGAAGATGGATTTGGCCCAAGCCTGTTCTTTTACTTTGGCCAGAACGGATGGTCTATCCGCATTGGTGACCAGGATATGCGGGTTTTGGGCAAACAAAGTGCAATTCATGAAAAAGAGCACCACAAACAATGGAACCATTAATTTGGCCATGGCTTCTAATCAAATAAGATGTGAATGATGAATTCGGTTTCTGGACGAAGCCGAAGGGGAGAAGGGATTTACACCTGTCAGGTTTTCAAAACCTGACAGGTGTGGGGAAATTATAATTTGTAGTACTGTTCCCAACCCTTGCGGGGTGGCGCGCCTACCAACATTTCGTTGGCAATTTTGTTGTTGGTGATCTGCTTGGTTTCGCGGTCGAACAGCAGTTTCGTTTTAAGTTGTTGCGACAAAACGCCCAGATTGAACACCTGGCTTAGAGGCCCCGCAATTTCGAACCTTGACCGGCATACCTCCTCGCCTTTGCATCCCTTCAAAAAATTGGCATAGTGGTTGGAAGGACTTTTTGGTACTTCGGGAAGCTTGGAAGCCATCTCTTTGGCTTTCGCTTCCGGGATAATTGACAAGGTGCTTCCGTGCGATCCACCTTTGAAAGTCAACTCTTTGCTGTAGATGATCTTGCCTGGGTTCAGCTTTGAAGGCTGGATTTTTCCGTTGCTGGCCGGTGGAATATTGGGATCGAGGGTGGCGCTTGAACCATAGCCTTCAGGAACTTCCGGTACATTGTTCACCCCGTCGTACCAGGTGATATCCAGTGGAGGCATCTCTCCGCGTTTTGGAAATTTAAAGAGGAGGGTGGTAGATTGCGGGTAAAAGTAGGTGTTGTAACCTTCAGCCTTCAGGCAATCAATCTGGTAAGGAAGTCCCAGGTCAAGGAATTCGTGGGCTGTATCGATGATGTGCGCGGCCCAGTCGCCAAGGGCACCCATTCCAAAATCATACCAGCAGCGCCATTGTCCATTGATATAATCCTTGTTGTAATCGTGATGCAGTTTGGTCGTCATGTGCCAGGTTTCCCAGTCGAGGGTAGCAGGAATATCCTGTTTTTCGGGGTATTTCGCATTCTTGAAGTCCCATCCATGCCATCTGCGGGCAGAATTCATGTGGGCGGTGATGGCGGTTACATCCTTGATGATGCCGGCCTCTTTCCAGGCTTTGAACTGAAAATAGTTGGCCTCGGAGTGGCCCTGGTTGCCCATCTGGGTGGCCACCTTGTATTTTTTGGCGCCTTTAATCATCAGTTCCACCTCATTGAAGGTGCGTCCCATCGGCTTCTCGGTGAAAACATGTTTGCCCATGGCCATGGCGTGCATGACGATCGGAAAGTGGGCAAAGTCGGGAACACCGGCGGTTACAGCATCAATCTGACTGCCCATTTTGTCCATCATTACCCTGAAATCCTGAAAACGGGGAACGTCAGGAAACATTTTGAGTATTTCCAATGTGTGCGGGGCACCCATGTCGACATCGCACAGGGCTACGATGTTGCAAAGTCCGGTTTTGAAAAATGATTTGACGTCTGATCCTCCCTGGTTGCCGATGCCGCAGCAGGCCAGGTTGACTTTGTCGCTGGCGGCAACGGGTTTCTGTGCAGGATTGACCCCTGATGCTGTACTCGTGAGCAAAGTAGGGAGTGCCGCAACTGCAGAAAGGGCAGCCGCGTTCTTTAAAAATGATCGTCTTGAAGCTTCGTTTGGTTCCATAAATTCTGGTTTTTGATAATTGTGAATTTGTATGATATTGTTATTTGGTCAAACGTATGGTTCACGCAAAGGGCGCTAAGTAAGACGCAAAGGAGCGCAAAGTTTGCAGGCAAAAATTTTGCGTTTTACTTTGCGTCTTACTTTGCGTTCTCTGCGTGAAATTTTTATATAATTCATTTCTGGACTTATCTCTTAGACATTCACAAAACGTGAGGGATTAATGTGTTCTCAATTTAATTTCCAATTTGTTGACTCCGGGATTAAGCCGGATGACAGGACCGACTGTTTTGATGATTTTTCCGTTCAAGGTAATCACATTATTCGTAGCATTATCCAATATAAAATCTCCGGTCATTTTTGGAGGCAATTCAATCGAATAATTCTTTAACTGATTGCTGTTCAGTTTGTATTCTCCTTTGATTGAACCCAATATAGTGGGTGTTTTGATGGCGCTGAATTTCAAATCACCCATTTGGGGATGGATCCGAACTGTCGCGAATCCGGGAGTTTTTGGCTGTATTCCCCAAAGCTGTCTCGGAATGATGTTGGCCGGGGCGGCGCCCCAGGCATGGTTCCAGTCGGAGTTGGGCTTGTATTTCATGTCCCAGGCTTCCATGGTAATGGTTGATCCCGATCTGATCATGTTCCACCAGCTTCTGTCCGTGGTGGCCCGCATCAGATCAAGGGCATACTGACCTTCCCCCGAACGGTACAGTCCTTCGAGCAGGTATTGGGAACCGTAGACACTGCAAGCCATCCCGCGTGACTTGACAAAATCGGCGACCGTCCTGAGGTGGTACTCCGGAACAATTCCAAAAGCCAATGCCATCATATTGGCATGGAGGGAGGCATGTGAAGATCCTTCTCCGTCTGTATAAACTCCTTTTTGTTGATCAAAAAGCTTTTGGTTGATGGCGTTTTTTACCTTGGCAGCCATCTGTTCAAAATAGGCTTTGTCGGATGATTGACTCAGAAGCCCTGCCAATTCGGCCATGATTTTCATGTTTTCATAGAAGAAGCAGTTCACCACGGTATTGATGGCCACCAATTCATATCCGTCGCGTTCACCTTCCGGATTAACAAGTTTCCAACCGGTATCTTTTTGTCCGGGCGGCCAGTCGACAATGTCTCTAAGTCGTTGTTTGGTATCCGCAAACCCCAATTTTCGCATCAAATCCTCCGTGACTTTCCCAGTGGTCGTACTGATCAGTCCGTCTTCGCGGGTCAGATCAACCAGTGTCTTGTTCCTGAGTTGTCCGTAATATTTTTTCAGCAAACTGATATCTCCCGAATAGTAATAATCCTGGTACATCATCAAGGCCGTGTGAAGAAGCCATTCGGTAGGCCAGGTGGGATGGTCCATGAAGTGGACAATGGTATTTCTTGCCATACCGTACTCCCTGTCAGTACTGTAATGCCCAAGTTGGTTGATGTAGGCGTCCGCTTCGTAAGGAATGCGTTCGCGATCGCCATCGATGTACAATCCCGTGAAACTTGTGGCTTTGATGCTGTATTTACAAAGATCCCAAACCTGGTTGAGAACGGTATCCGAACAGGAAAAGTCACTTTGACTATCGTCGAAATGGAAGAACCAGGCCTTTTGTTTCAGATCACCGGCTGCAATCGGATGACTTGCATTTTTGATTTCAACATATCTGAAGGGCATGATGACCCCGAATGAATCAGGAAGCAGCACAGCCGCGCCTGATGTATTGCGCTTGTCGGCTGTCAATTTCAGGATATAAACGGATTGGGAAGGCGATACCTGGAGATTTACTTCCGCAAAGCGAATGCTGCCACCGGGTTTTTGGTCAATCTTTCCATTCAGAAGCTTTTCCCCGAGCGAGATAACCAGCGTTTCGGATTTGGTTATTTTATAGTTCAGTTCAAGGGTGCCAAAGGCATCTTTGCCAAAATCGGCAAAATAAGAACCCTCGCCAGTTTTGATGATTTTCACAGGAGCTATACGTTCAACGACAAATGTCTTCTTTAAGCTGTTCTGTTCAGCGGCAAATGCTAAGACGGGAAAGCCTGCCATAGCTATCAAAAACAGGTATTTGATTTTATTCAGATCCATATAGATGAGGATATTTTACTGTTATTTGATCTTTGAAACAAATCCGCCATTCGGCAACATTTGGATGGTGAAATTGTTTTGACTTTTTGTTGAAATCATTGCGTATCCTTGCGCAAGCTCGAACCGGAATAGTACCAGAGCCATACGCCAACTCCCTTTTTTGTGGCATAGTTGACCACATCTTCCACGGTTCCGCCTTTCATGTCAGGCCATCCGGCATCTATCAACATATATTCCCACCCCATAGTGGCGGTGAAATCTACATACTTGATCTGCTTTCAGCGAATAGTGCTCATCAATCCTTTTGACCGGTGAGGCTGATACAAACTCCAGTTTTTCGCTGAACTTCTCATCTTCGCGATCGATCCCCAATGCAGATGGAAGCAGGGCTTGCTTACCGTTGCAGTTGATGGAATAAGATAACTTAACTCCAGAATTTCCGCCAATCGTTTCGTAGTTGTTGGTGAGGGTAACCGTTATCTTTTTATCCGGTGATTGAATGGTAAATTCCCCCTTTTGAGGTTTTGTAAAACCCGGGGATGCAAGACCAGTCAAAAGAACCAGGGCAACAATAATTTTTTTCATAGATATTTTTCTGTATTTATTTTATGTTCCGTCTATGTTGAAAAACAAAGAATGAGCTAAAATACAAAAGAATACTTCAACGGCCAATAGAGAAAGCATGGTAAAGTCCGCTTGTTTCAGGATGCGTAAGCCTCCGAAAATTTCTTGAAAAACGTAAATTTTGCAGGTTAATTCTATGTATTTAGTCAAATTTGGCAAGTTCGTGGCGTTTTTACTAAACTGATTGTAATAGTATTTCCCAGTATTTCTGGAAGGGAATTACTCAAAATTAACCTTTGGCAAAGCTCCCACGATCTCGACTGTTTGGATACTTACATTGATAATGCTTAACAACAAATCCAGAATATACCGTGGTTTGCCGACTTCTGCTGCCCAATCGTTGGGGTCGTTGCGGATACCACTTTCTTTGTGGACAGTTATTGCATAACGCTCCATGATCCATTCAATAGCTGATTTGCCATTAACCACGTACTCGTAAGCTTTTGCAGGGATGTTCGAAACGGTTATTTTGCTGTTGTAAATAATGGTATCCTTTTGACCTTTCTGCGGAAAACGCATTTTGGTTACCCGGTAGTCATCCGATAAACCTGTCAGGTTTTCTGAAACCTGACAGGTTTGAAGTGGAGGAACATTTTCATAATTGATATGCAATTCTGCCAATTTTCTCCCGGCTTTGCTGAAGGCCCAGAAATCGCGTACATCTTCTACCAAAGGCAATCGGGGCAACATTTTCTTTAAATCATTGGCAAATTTCTCCCGGTATTCCGGGCTGTGCAAAAAGCCGTACACATAATAGAAAATATCTTCCTTAGTCAATCTGGTTGTTGAGCTTGTCGAAACACCGTATTGTTTCCTGGCTCTGTCCAGAATAAAATCGCTCACCCCATCCCGGCGGATGTATTCGCTGTCGCCTCCTTCATCAAACAAGCTGCGGCTTTGCTTTGGACGTTCTTCGTAGTAGTAGAGGGGGAAACATTGACTGTTCTTTTGAAATTGATAATCAACAAAACCATCAGAAATTAATGCAGAAAACTCTGAGTTACCCGTCTTCCCTGTAACACACAAAACAACATTTTTTCCGGTCATGATAACATCCCATTTCCCAGGACGATAAATTGTAGAAGAATTTTTAATAAGATAATTTTTTAAAAATGGACGATAACAGCCTACTTGTACATCGCTTTTTTGATATATGTACTCGAACCAATTTTCTGAATATTTAGAGAAAGAATAAACAGAATCACTTACAGTTTGTATACCAATGGACTTCAGATTAAAAAGGCCATTTGAATTATTATTTACAATTGAGAAATAATCCTGAAAATTATCATTCCTTTTATTTATCCAATCACCTTGACCATTAGGTGTTAATACCTTCCATTTCATTTCGGGATTTGAAACTGAACCAAGTTTTTTTATTTTAGATAATTTTTCTTCATGACTCAAGTAATCAGCGATTTCGTTATATTGAATCTTTGCCTTGTTAATTTTAACTGAAGGATTCTTAATCAATAATATTATTGTTACAGGTGTGCGAGTTCCTTCTTTGAATACATTGCCAGCCTCTTTCCTTCTCAATTCTCCAGAAGTTAAGGCATTACCTCGTAAGTTATAAACATATATAGTTGAAAATTCTTTTTCGATTGTTTTTCTAAAACCCTCCATGCTGGCGTTATCAAGCCAACCTCCATTACAAATAAAAGATATGATTCCACCATTACAGTCAAGTCTATCGGTACTCCACCTAAAGGCCTTTATATATGAATCATACAACTTATTTTTATTACTGGTATCCGTATCCTTTGCATATGTAACCTCTATTTTTTTTTCTAAAAGTTTGTATTTGAGGTTTTTAGCATTATCTTCTCGAGACTTTTGACCAGCGGAATACGGTGGGTTTCCCATAATCACCGTTAATGGTGCTTTCATTTGGCGTTGTACCCTTGCGGAGTTCTGCGGAAACATTTCGGAAAACATTTTGTCGCTGCCATCGGATTCGCCCAATTGGAAAGTGTCGGTGAGGCAAATGCCTTCGAAAGGTAGAAACGCGGCTGGATGTGGTTGTAGAGACGTTGCATGCAACGTCTCTACCGGCGACACCACCAAATCGTGAAACGCATTTTCAATATTAACGGCGGCAATATAATAGGCCAACAGTACAATTTCATTGGCAAAAATTTCGTGCTTGTATTTCCGTTCCAAATCTTCGGGTTTAATCAACCCTCTTTTCTCGCTTAAGGAGAAAGATTCAGTTTT
>JAVHPO010000330.1:0-1946 GCA_036170635.1 Prolixibacteraceae bacterium
TTCCATGATCAACAGGCTGATTGCGGAAGGAAAGCCGGGCTATACCGAACGCGGCGGCTCCGTATTTTCTACGTGGTACAATGGGGGACTGCGTACCAGCGCCTATTTTCACAATATGATCGGACTGTTGACGGAAATTATCGGAAATCCGACTCCTTCCTCTGTCCCGTTGGTTCCATCCAGGTTACTGCCAAGTGGGAATACCCCCTATCCGGTGATGCCTCAAAAATGGAATTTCAGGAGATCCATCGATTACTCCATCTCACTGAATTATGCTGTTTTGGATTATGCTGCCAGGAACAGGGAGCATTTGCTGTACAATATTTATTGCATGGGTAAAAGCTCGATCCAGGCAGGTAGTAAAGATAATTGGAGCATTTCACCTAAAAGGGTAAATCTGATCATCGATGCCGGCAAGGCTGACAAAAAAGGCAGAAAAGAAGCCGATAGCACCGTCGGTAGGGAGAGAGTTGATACCATCCCTGTGAAGTATTTCCAGGTTTTGGTGAAAGATAGCGCCAGGAGAGATCCCCGAGGTTACATTATTCCCTCAGATCAGCCCGATTTTCCCACAGCGGTCAAGTTTCTCAATGCGCTGATACAGTCGGGAATCCAGGTTTGCAAGGCTACTTCTGCCTTTGTTGTAGATGGGAAAAATTACCCTGCCGGATCTTTCATTGTCAAAGCCAACCAGGCTTTTCGACCTCATATTCTGGATATGTTTGAACCTCAGGACCATCCAAACGATTTTCTCTATCCCGGAGGTCCGCCTGTAAAGCCGTACGACATAGCCGGATGGACTCCTGCCTATTCGATGGGGGTCGTTTTCAAGAGTGTTTTGCATGCCTTTGACGGACCTTTTCAGCAATTACCCCGTGGTGAGATTCAACGGCCAAAGGGCGATTTTACAAGTTCAGGTTCTGTCGCTGGGTATGTTTTGGACTCCAGCTGTGACCAATCTTTCTTAGTCGTTAATGAGCTGCTCCAGGCAGATCTGGATGTTTACCGCTTCAAAAATGAAACGGGCGCCAAACCGCTGACCGGGGAGGGATCTTTTTTCGTTCCGTCCAATAGAAAAGCAAAAGCTTTGCTTGAGCAGGCTTCATCCGATTTGAGTTTGAGCGTTCGTACCGTAAGCCGCCGGCCAGCTCAGCTGACAAAGAAAATAGCACCTTTGAAAATTGCAATTTGGGATACTTATGGGGGTTCAATTTCCGCCGGATGGCTAAAATGGATCATGGAACAGCACCAATTTCCTTACAAAACCATTTATGTGAAAGAGATCAACGCGGGTAACCTGCACAAAAAATTTGATGTGATCCTGTTTGTAAGCGGGGCCATTCCTTCCATAACCGGAACAGAACCGGGCGCACCCAGGGACACGACAAAAATTACTGATATCCCTGTTGAGTTTAGATATCAATGGGGGAAGATCACGGCTGATACCTCCATTGTTTCATTGAAAAAATTTATGGAGGAGGGAGGTACCATTGCCACCATTGGCAGGAGCACGAATCTGGCCTACCATTTAAAACTGGGCGTTACCAATTCGCTTGCAGAGATGGTCAAAGGGAAAGAGGTTCCTCTGACGTCAGACAAATTCTACATTCCCGGAAGTCTGTTACGTGTCAGGATCGATTCAACCATGACCACAGGATGGGGAATGGGCTCCGGAGTCGATATCTTTTTTGATTCGAGCCCGGTATTCAATCTCACCCCCGAAGCAGTAAGTCAGGGTAAGATCAAACCCATTGCCTGGTTCGATTCTGCCCAACCCCTGCGAAGCGGTTGGGCCTATGGTCAGGAATATTTGCTAAACGGAGTGGCCGCTTTCGAGGCAAAAGTCGGACAGGGAAAATTGTGCGCATTTGGGCCCGAGATAACCTTCAGGGCCCAAACCTACAGTACTTTCAAATTGCTGTTCAACCAGCTCTATTCGGGTTATT
>JAVHPO010000331.1:0-10018 GCA_036170635.1 Prolixibacteraceae bacterium
GTGACAATCAATACAATTCCTTCTTCCATCTTTAAAAGTGAGTGTAAGGTGGCAATCCCTGCAATTGATCGAAGTGTGTTGACCAACCAGCTTAAAATCTGTATTATCATGGTTAAATTTTACGTCAGTAGTATTAACTTTCCAGCTACTAGATGTATGACACTGGGCACAATCGATACGAAAGGCTTTCCCATGAGGTGAAGTCTGCCCCTGCACGCCGAAAGCCATCATCAAAATGACTATTGTAAGTGACAAGTTGTGCATAATATCTCTTTAAATTTGTAGTTAATATATCTCAAATTCCCATCTGTTATGGGTTTATGACATTTTATACAGGCAACATCCTTGTGACCTCCGTCCAACTTAAACCTTGTGGAATTGTGGTTAAATTTTTCTGGTTTCCAGTTTTCGAATCCATGGCACCTTAGACAAACGATCTCCTTATTCTCATTGAATTGTGCGTGATGAACATCGTTGTGACAATTCTCACATTTGACTTTTAATGTGTTAAATCTCTGATTAACAATATTTTCATTATTTTCTTTAAAATGGCATTTTCTACAAGTTACAGCAGCGTGTTTCCCTTCAAGGGCGAACGATGTTAGTTGATGGTCAAACTTAACTTCATTCCAGGCCGATATCTGATGGCAGCTCTCACATTTTTGGGAAGGGTAATATTTGGCATCGATCAAGTTCTGATGAATGTCCTTGTGACAATCGACACAACGCTCACCTATCCCCCTGAAATTCCAATCCTTCTCTCTTTTATGGCATTCAAAACAGGGAGTAGCCTGATGCGCTCCCTCAAGCTTGAATTTGGTCAAATTGTGCTTTTCGATTGAAAATGCAAACTTGGTAAATCCGGTAGCATCATGACACTCAGAACAATCAGGAGATTTCCCATCTTTCATGAATTGATTATTATGGTAGTCTTTGTGGCAATCCGTACATTTTTCGTGTTTGACCGGTGCAGTGATACTTACTTTATGACATAGTTTACAGGCTACCTGGGCATGTCGTCCTTCCAATAAAAACCCTGTTTTGCTGTGGTCAAACTGACCCGCACTTTTAACTGTCTGGAAAGAGGTTTCCACATGACACTGGGTGCAATTTTGGCCAAACTTGTTTTCGTGCGGATCTTTGTGACAATTCACACAATTTTGAAATTGTAATCCGGCAAATTGCTGAAAGTGTTTACCGTTCCTAACACTTATTGCATGGCACTTCTCGCAGGTAACCTCTGCGTGTTTACCCCGTAACTGGAACTTTGCCTTTGAATGGTTAAATTTTGAAGCTGGCTTAAACGCGTCGGCAGTATGGCAATTAAAACAATTTACGGAGAGTGTCTTCTGGTGATAATCTTCATGACAGGTTAAACAACGATCGTTCAATCCCAAAAATGTTTCGTGCTTGTTCTTCAGTTGTGAATCAGCAATATTCTCCTTTTTGTGGCAATCCTGACAATCTTTTTTCGCGTGCTTTCCCTCTAATTTGTATCCTGTGTCATTGTGATCAAATTTATCTTTCACCAGGTGGACAATGTCATAATTTCGTCCGTAATGATCACTGTGACAAATGATACAATCTTTGCCTTTTACTTTGGATGATGCGTGAAATCCCTTTGATTCATCCAATCGCTTTTTGATTTCTTTGTGACAATCAAGGCATTTTTCATTGGAAACCTTAGCCCCCAAGGTATGACACAAAGTACAATTGGCCATTCCTTCCAGATTGGCATGCACCTTGGCAAGATCTCCTGGAGAAATTTGTGCCATTCCTCTCATTGACAGCAATATGGCACACAAAATGACGATTATCCTTTGCAGGGATTTGCTCCTAATCATACTTTTATCTACTATCATCTATGAATCCTCGTGTTTTAAGATAGCTTCTCCGAATTTTTTAGTAATTCTGATTCCTATCTTTTCAAGAAACTGCGTTGGTAATTCCCCACCCGCAAAAATATACACCAGGTCATTTTCCAGAACCAATTCCTTTTCACTATCTGCCTTCCGGATCCTAACCTGATTCTCTTCAATACCAGCTACGTTGGAATTAAACTGAACATTCACCCTATTATTTGCGATTGCTTCCTTTATTTTTTCATTGTTTTTGGGTTTCAATCTTCCGAAAACCTCGCTCCTATACGATATCGTCACCTGATTTTGGCCGGCAAGAAGCAATGCCGATTCAATGGCCGAATCCCCTCCACCTACTACCAAAACCTTTTTGCCCTCGATAAACTCAGGTTCAAGTAAACGGTAGGCCACTTTCATGCTCTCTTCGCCCGCAACATTAAGCTTTCGTGGAGACCCTCTCCTCCCAATGGCCAACAATACCTTCCGTGAAGTAAATTCATCACCATTCAATGTTTTGGTAACAAAATATTTATCAGTTGGCGTCACCGACTCAACTTTTGAGTTTTGCTTCAGATTGATCTCATTTTTAGAAAGTACTGCATTCCAAATATTCAAAAGCTCCAACTTGCTCGTCTCAAACAGTTTAACCTTGCCATACAATGGCAGATCCATGGCAGAAGTCATTACAATCTTGGAGCGGGGAAATGTAAAAACAGTTCCACCCAAACTATCCTGTTCAAGAGTTAACGCGTTGATTTTATTTTTCTTAGCAGTAAGTGAAGCTGAAATTCCTGCAGGACCGGCTCCTACTATGATCAGGTCATAATCGGCGTTAACATTTTTGTCAATCTTTTTGGTAAGGTTTTCAACGGCTTGTTTTCCCTGCTCCACCGAGTTTTTGATCAGTCCCATTCCACCCATTTCACCTGCAATATAAACACCGGGGACATTGGATTCAAAAGTCTGATCAACGTGGGGAAGTTCAACTCCCCGCTTCTCGGTACCAATGTAAAGCGTGATGGCCTGAACCGGACAAGCATGAAAGCAGGCACCATGCCCAACACAGTGGGAAGCATTGATGATGGTGGCCTTCCCGTCTTTTATACCAATAATATCCTTCTCCGGGCAGGCAGTGATGCATGCACCGCTTTTGATGCAACTGTTCACATCTATGACAGGATGCAAAGTGACAGGTTCATGCATTCCTTCTTCTTTTGCGATGGCAATTTTAGCTTCCACAATCTGAGAATTCCTTTTTTGTCTGTAAAGATAGATTGCGATAATTGCCACAATGAAAATCGTAACAACCAAATAAGTTACCAATTTTTCTATTAATGCTTCCATAGCTAAAAAATCCATTTGTATCCAAAAGTGACTGCTACCACTACATGAATAATCATGACTATCAACATAATCAGCGCAAATGGTAAATGAGCAACATGCCAATAGGCAAAAAGTTTCTGCATGGTAACCAATCGCTCTATCCTCTTCTTCATACCTAACTGACTCTTAAAAAGCTGAACAATCTCCCTTGCCCTCCTAACCGGGATTCGTTGACTCTTTAATTCACCTCTTAACTTTTTCAAAGCAACCCGCTCTTCCTTGCTTCGCCCCAAAAAGCTACTTTGCCTTTTTGATTTATCAGGAAAATTGTCGATCAATTCATAAATGCTCTCATCCAACGTAACAGTTTGCCTAAGATGTTTATTCATTTCAACTTTTTGATCTTCAAGCTCAAGCAAAGTAAGCTCCTGGCCTTCAATAGATCTTGGTATTTGAAGATAAATATATCGTCCAAGAATTCCACTCAGAAAGACTGCCACCATGCTCCAGAAACTTACCGCTACAATTCCTCCGAATTTGAATGTTGTGTGAAAGAGAATAAGAAAGGGACCCAGGGTACAGAGGAAAATATGGAACTCCAACCAATGCTTAAGAATTCCAATCCTGGAGAAAATCCGTAACCGTTTCCTTAACATGTATGAGAAGACTCCAAACAGAATCAATAAAGAACCTACAATGCCCAGACCATGGCCAACCAGTCCGCTTGCCTTAAAGGTTTGGTTCAATGCATGGAAAGGCCGCTCCTCCAAAGGTATTGAATAATAATTGTATCCTATATATAATAGAACAGAGACAGTGGTCACTACAATCACTACCAGAGAAGATATTACAATTTGATGAATTGTTGAGTCTTTCAATTTCATATAATAAAAAATAAATGGCTAATTATCTTATTATTTACATCTTAAACTGTGAAGATAATAATACTATTTGGAAACAACAAACTGATATCTGAATGAAGAATGCAAGCTACCTTAACCAAAATCTGTCGCAAATCTAATAGAATGGATGAATTTTAGAATATGATTTCATCAGACAGGATTTTCATCAAACTTTATGAAATCATTCTAAAATTATAAAAGTGGAAAAATTTTCCCTTAAAGCCAATTTCACCAATTTGTTATCTAACTGAATATAAATATCTTAAAATATCATAATAAAAAAGTGTCAAACATGTTCAGATCCAATTTATTTTCAATATAAATTAGGTAAAGTACTGTATTTGTAATCATTCCATTTATAAATTCAACGAACAAAGTTTTGAAGGATCTGAAATTTTGAAATTGAATATTGAAAACAAGAATCCGATTGAATAAAACATAACCCGATTCTCTTTATTTAATTATTGATAATAGCTGTGTTTTGGATGCAAATTGCTTATCTTGCTGTATGGAAAACAGACCTCTTTTTCATAAGTAATTACGCTGCATATCAAGGTATTCCGAAACAAAAATGACTGATGAAGATATTACTGACAGGTGCAACCGGATACATAGGGAAAAGACTGCTTCCTGTTCTCCTGGAACAAGGCCATGAGGTAATTTGCTGTGTCAGGGATAAAAACAGATTTCCAAGCGGTGGAATTTACAGACACAACAACATCTCACTTTTCGAAATTGATTTTCTTAAGGAGACGAATTCTACGGAACTCATTCAGCCAATTGATGTTGCCTATTATCTGATAGATTCAATGAGCAACAAAAGAGATGATCCCGGGTACCACAACGATTTACCCGCAATAAATTTCGTTAACCTTATCCAGCAAACTACTGCTAAACAGATCATATATCTTGGAAGCTTAACAAGTCATGCTGCTACCAATCTATCCTGTTCAAAAAACAGTATAGAAAAGATTCTGGAAAATAGCGGTATACCTGTGACCTCCTTGAAGGCAGAAATCATTGTCGGATCAGGTAGTGCGAATTTTGAAATCATACGCGATCTGGTTGAACTTCTCCCAGTGATGGTAGCTCCCAGATGGATCAAAACCAAAAGTCAGCCCATTGCCATCCGGAACGTACTTGAATACTTGAGCGGTGTTGCTTCAAAACCGGAAACTTATGGAAGGTGTTATGAACTTGGAGGGCCTGATATTTTATCCTTTAAGGAGATGTTGCAACAATTCGCGGAGGTCAGGGGAATGAAACGATACATCTTTACCGTTCCCTTGAATGCCACCAGATTTTCTTCCTATTGGGTCAATTTGATTACGTCCACTTCGTTCAGACTCGCCAAACAGCTGATAGACAGCATGAAAAAGGATGTGATCCCAAAAGCCAATGATCTGAATCAACTGCTAAATATTCAATTGATATCTTATAAGGAGGCAGTCAAACTTGCCTTTCAACGGATAGAACAAAACAACGTGGTTTCAAGCTGGAAAGATTCGTTAGTTTCAAGTTACGAGGACAATTCATTGCTTGAGCATGTGAAAATCCCGACAAAAGGATGCTATAGAGACAGGAGGAAAATTGAAATTACAACCAGCGTTGACCAGGTTCTAAGCAACATGTGGTCGATTGGTGGAGCTCGTGGTTGGTACTATGGCAACTGGCTTTGGGATATCCGGGGACATCTTGATAAATTATCTGGAGGAGTTGGTTTGCGCAGAGGCAGAACCAATACTAATTCGATTCATACAGGTGACACACTCGATTTTTGGCGTGTATTGGCAGCTGACAAACAAAACAAAAGGTTGTTGCTTTATGCGGAAATGAAATTACCGGGAGAGGCCTGGCTGGAGTTTAAAATTATTCAAAAAAGTGGTAAACCTTTTCTCCAGCAAACTGCGACGTTCAGGCCTGTGGGTGTTGCCGGCCGACTTTACTGGTATGCTGAACTGCCTTTTCATCTCTTCATTTTCAATGGAATGGCTAAGAATCTGATCAGCTACAAAAACAATTCTGCAATATTTGATGGTAAGTAATCACCTTTGTTAAGCAAAAAAAAGAGACAAGAGCCTCTTTTTTTTTACAAATTATAAACTAAATTACTATTTAGCTTTTTGAGGAACAGTAGCTTTATTTTCTTTGCTGGCAGTAGCGCCAGCTTTGCAGCAAGCTGCTCCTTCTTTGGTACAAGTCTTTCCATCTTTGGCACATGCTTTGGCACATTCTGTTTTGTCAGCAGTTTTTGTTTTTACCGGATCTACTGCGAAAGCAGGAGCTATCATGGCTGCACAGAAAACGAAAGACAATACAAGAGCTAATTTTTTCATGACATTATTTTTAACTATTTATTTAAATTCAAAATAAATAAAAAAAATGATGCGTTCGACAATGGTTATTGTTAATACGATGTTAAAAATTATATTCATTTGAATTTGTTCTTAATTTTGTTGGCATGAGCCAACTAAAAAGGAGAATTTTGGTTTTTACTGCACTCCTGTCAATCCTGCTGCTATTGGGATTACAGGTTCATTGGCTGCTTTACTCCTACCGGATAGAGGAGGCCCTTTTCAGCAAAAGCGTGCGGGTTGCGCTCAATCAATCAATTGCCGCCCTCAGCAAAAATGAAGACATGTGTCAAACCATGCAAAAAAGCATCTCCTGCGATAGCTCGTTCAGGGCAAGCAGGAACCATCCACCGCACGTCTGGCAAAACCTCGACCGTCAAATCAGGGATGAGCTTGCATTGTATGATATCGACCTGGCTTATGACCTGGCTATTTTCAAGGGAAAAGATACACTGAAAATCAATAACCTGGATCAATTGGTTGGTGCATCCTGTTATCGGCTTAGTTTGAATAACGCCCTTAAAATTTCGGATACGGAGATTGGAGTTGTTTTCCCAAACCGGTATAAATTTTTCATGCACCACATGGGATTGATGTTTACCGGTTCGGTTCTCTTAATATTGCTCATCGGCATTTCATTCTTTCTGGTGATTCGTTATTATCTGAAGGAAGTTAGTCTTTCCAATAACATCAAGGAGATGGTGAATAATCTGGCCCACGAATTCAGAACCCCTATTTCCAGTATCTCTCTTGCCGCCAAATTGATAAACCAGACCCCTGAGGCTTCAGCCAATGCCAAAATCCTTAAATATACGGAAACGATCCTGGAAGAGAACAAACGCCTGCAACGACAATCCGACCATATCCTTCAACTGGCAGCCATCGAACAAAACAATCTGGCCTTTAGGTTCGAAATACTGGAAATAAAAACAATTATTGAAGAGGCTATTCGATCGATTGAAATTCATGTCGAACAATGTGAGGGAAAAATCATTCGAAAATATGATGAAGGTTCGTTCCTAATCCGGGGTGACCACAATGAACTGGTCCACGTTATTATGAATCTGTTTGCAAATTCCTGCAAGTATTCTCCTGATTTGATTGAAATTACCATAATTCTGAAAAATACAACCAATGGTATCCTGGTAAGAATTTCGGATAAAGGAATAGGCATGGCCCATGGCGAGAAAAAGAAAATCTTTGACAAATATTACAGAATACCATCTGGTAACCAACACGACACCAAAGGATTCGGGATAGGTTTATATTATGTAAAAAAGGTTCTGAAAGCACATCACGCATCAATCGAAGTCGAAAGTGAACCTGGAAAAGGAAGCAATTTTTCGATCCTTTTCCCCAAAGAGCAGGAAGAAAATGGAACAAAAAACTAGGATACTACTCGTTGAAGATGACCAAAGTCTTGGTTTCCTGATGACCGAATTCCTATCCTCCAAAGGTTTTGATGTCACGCTGTGCAAGGATGGCTTATCAGGAAGGAAGACTTTTCATGATCAATCTTTTCAATTTGCAATACTGGACGTGATGTTACCGGGAATGGATGGATTTTCCCTTGCAAAAAACTTCAGGGAGAAGCAATCAGACATCCCAATCATTCTTGTAACAGCCCGATCCATGAAGGAGGATAAAATCAAGGGGTTTAATCTTGGAATAGACGACTATATTACCAAACCGTTTGATGAAGATGAGCTTTTCTGCCGAATTCAGGCCATCCTGAACAGGATAGATACAAAGCAGGCTACCGACAACAAAAAAATTCAATTGGGCCAATATACCTATGAGGCTCAAAATCAATCACTAAATATCAACCACAAATTAAGAAGGTTGACGGCAAGGGAAAATGCAGTGTTGTACATTCTTATCCAGAATGCTGGCCAGATTGTAAAAAGAGAGGTGATTTTGAACAAGATCTGGGGTACCAGCGACTATTTTTCGGGCAGAAGCCTGGATGTTTATATTTCCAAATTGAGGAAATACCTGCAGGAAGATTCCAATATCTTGATTGAAAACATTCCAAAAGTGGGCTTTCTTTTTCATTCGAAAATAACTTAGTTAAATATCAGTGCTTCCTGTAGGCGAGCCACCACACCAGGAATCCGCTGATCAGCACAATGAGTACGGTTAATCCCATCAAAGGGACATAAAGCAGGTAGAACGGGCCAACCAGATGTTCAAAAATCCTGCCTGTATGAATTTCAAGCGCAGCGTTCCAAAGAGAGATTGGGGAATTCAGAAGAATTTTCTTTGGCATCATGGGGAAGGCAGAAGATCCATTTGTTGAAATTGCACCCCTGTTGTAGTCAATCCAGTATTTCTTACCATCACAATCCTGCACAAAACCTGCTACCATATTCTGTCCAACCGGCCGACTCATGCCATGAGGCGTTTCGGCAACTGATCCCGTAAAATAATCTAAAACAGTACCTAAAACCGTATTCCATACAAATAATCCGCTAAATGACCCAACAAGGTAACTATCGCGACCAACCGGTTCCAATACATTGCACCCCATAATACTAACATTTGGCTGATTGTCAGGGATGTGGAGTTCCCTGGAGAGATTCCGATCGGCAAAAAAGAATCCATCAGAAGTATAAATCAGAAAGCTGCCAGTCTCTTTGTTCCATGTAATTCTTCGCAATTTATCCTGCCAGGGATTCTCAGTATCCAATTTTGAATAGGGTATTATACCAACTTGAGCAGAGGAGATTGGAATTAGCAAAGGGGGTCTTAAAAACATTCCTGCTGTCGTGTTGATCAAAAGGAAAAGAGCAAAAATGTACCCTATCAGATTGTGCCACTTAAGGTTCCACCTTTTTGCAGAAAGGGTTCCTGAAAAAGGGTGGTTGGATCTTTTTAACCGGCTTATCAGCTTGGGAAAGAGGAAATGCAGTAATCCTGTGATAGAGAGGAAAATTAAAACAAGTCCAAGCAGATCGACAAAAAGCATTCCTGCAAATCCAAAAAGCTCTCCACTGTGCAAGTTCCATAAGGTAAGGAACAGTGTGGCTTGCCGTTCGTATCCTTGCTTCGGTGGAATTGTGAGTTTTTGAAGATGAATTAAATCACGGGTAAAATATAGATAATCGCGGGTAAGGATAAGCAGTGAATCTCCTTTGACAGCTAAATCACTGATCCGCTCCTCCCCTTCGGGCATTTGAAACGACACCCAATTTGAAGGGACCAGACTATTTGTGAAAACGCCAAAATGAGTTCCTGCTATCAATTTATCCTTGAATTTGACGATCGAATATATTTTTATTTTGTCAATTCCATTTGGAAAACCCTGGTTGCAATCCCGGAATTCAGATAATCCCTTTATCCCCATCCAAACGCCAATATTACCGTAAACCAGCAAGGAGTCGTTCCCAATTTGTAAAGAAGACCTCACTCCTGACAAGTTCCAATTATGATATTGGTACCCCGGAGGCATCCACTTGCGCGAAATATCGATTGAGGAGATAAGATTGCGGTGATTGAGAATGATTCCTGAAAAGGCAAATAAAAGCGCGAACAGTGATACGACAATACCGGGCCATTTGTGGTATTTCTTAATTTTTCT
>JAVHPO010000332.1:0-9997 GCA_036170635.1 Prolixibacteraceae bacterium
AGTTTAGACTTCGTCGGCCAAAATGTACGGGGCACGGATTAAAAAATCCGCGCCAGCGGGTTATATTGGGGATGATAAATGGTCTTATTTTAAAAAGCTGATACTACTGTGCGCAATAATACTAACCGGGAATGAGCTAAAAGCATAAATTTTTGGGTTTGAAATTGTGCCACAATAATTGTAAATTTGAATAAAAAAACAAAATGGGGTACGAAGCTATAAAATTGGAACTAATCGAATGGCTTACAAATCTTGAAGATGGTGAAACAATAGACTACCTTAAAATTGTAAAAGATTCCAATGTTTCACACGATGATTGGTGGCTGGATTTGACAGGTGAACAAAAGTCCGGAATTGAACGTGGACTAAAAGATATTGATGCCGGTAGGGTTACATCGCATGACAATGTAAAACTGAGGTATGGCCTCTGATTACAAGATTTTTTGGACTGATGAAGCAATAAATAATCTTGAAGATACCTTAGATTATTTAAACGATAGGTGGACTCAACGTGAGATAGATAATTTTAAAAATAGATTATCCAAGCAAATTGGTCTCATTAAACAGAACCCTGGTCTTTTCCCAATTTCTCAATATAATTCCAGATTAAGGAGAGCTGTTTTAAGTAGGCAGACAACAATTTTCTATGAAGTAACCGGACAAATAATTTACTTAGTATATTTATTCAACAATAATCAAGATATCGAACGAATTAAATAGTGATGCCTCCGGCATCTGTTTTGTAAATTAATGCGCAGACACCCTCTATTACAGTTGATTCATTCCTGTTGTTGATAAACCCATAAAAAAGAACCCATTGCATCGCATTAGGTTCTTTTATTTTTTGTTTTCTGCGACGCACACAGAAAAATTTTTGCGTCTCACAAATGCTCAAGAGGGCATTTGTGGAGATAAGGTGCTCGAGCTACTGAGGAAGCGATCTTGTTAAAGTAATCTCCCAAATAGCAGGTTTGCTATTATAAAGAGCAGGACGACTTATCACAAGTTCTGTCTTTGTGACAGAATAATCTTCCTCCCATCCGCTCTCCAAAATATGACCAGGTGATCCAAAGACCCAACTATCAGAAGAGGATCCATTAATATAAATCTTCCCATCAAGTCGATATTCAGTACGTCTAGCCTTTTCATAATCAGTCAAAGTCAAAGTAGAAACGACTACTCCATCTTGGATGTATCTTAGACTTTTAGTCATCCAATAACCATAAGTTACTAGACCTAATTCGGATGTCGTCCAATCACCTACTTTAACAGGTTTCTCTGTTGGTAAAGATGACAACTTATCAGTCTTCGCCAATAGACTAAGAGTCTGATCTGCAAACAATTATTTTACTACGAATCCGGCTGTTTTAACCGTTTCGTTATTTAGAAGACAATAGTCTGCATTTTCAGATGCCCAAGTGATCGTAAGGCTAGCATCATATGGAAGTACTGCTACATCAGGAGAGATTGTTAACTCAGTAACTTTTGGTTGCTTTGTTAAAACCGCTGAATCGTTAAGACCCGCCTTGGATCCGGAACATCCTATTAGGACGACTATCAGTACAATCAGAAAAATCCAAATTATTGTTTTCATATGCTTGAAGAATATGGTTTCGATTTGGGTATCGGCAGTGATGACATTTGCACCTAATGTTAATGGGAAAATGGTCAGGAACTCTTGATTTGCAGCGAAATAATGACTAAAAGTACAAAATAAAATGACAGTTAACGAAAATATGTTTAAAAACTGCTAATTTTTCTATCTGCCTTGAATCCAGCTGGTTCAGATTTGCCTTCTGCACCTCTTCACCGCGGATTTGTGATCTTTTTAATACAAGCATCTCCAGCTTTTGGACATATATTGAGGTACGGGGAATGATAACTCAAATCCGGAGGATTTGCATGTTTATAGAAAAAGTAGGGATAACGTGAGGGTTCGACCCCTGGGGTCGAATGTCTCTTTCCTCGAATGCTTTCTATAAACATGTGATGCCTCCGGTATCTGTTTTGTAAATTAATGTGAAGATTTTCTCATTCTCATTCAAAACACGCTAACCTTCCTGGTAATCAAGGCTGACAGCTTTGCCTGTTTTGATAATTCTCCATTGATTTATTCAATCCTTCTGCGAAATTCAGCACATACAATCGCGGCAGAAACCGCGACATTCAGAGACTCCAGTTCATGGCTGCCTGTGGGGTAAGACGGGATGGTAATTTTTTTTGTCAGGAACTGATTAAGATCCGAAGAGATACCTTTCCCCTCACTTCCCAAAATGATGAGCGCCTTTTTGGCCAGTTCTGTTGTGAATAGATTTTCACCTGCCATAAAAGTTCCATACACCGGTATCTTAAGGTCAGTTGCCTGTTTTAGAAGCTCTGGTAGATTGAGGTAATGCACCTCCACCTGGGCCAGGGCCCCCATGGTCGACTGAACGCACTTAGGGTTGTAAAGGTCGGCACAATCGGGAGAGCAGAAGATATTGGAGATGCCAAACCAATCTGCCATCCGGACAATGGTTCCCAGGTTTCCCGGATCCTGCAGACCATCCAAAAC
Organism: Prolixibacteraceae bacterium; assembly: GCA_036170635.1. Classification (GTDB taxonomy): domain Bacteria; phylum Bacteroidota; class Bacteroidia; order Bacteroidales; family Prolixibacteraceae; genus CAINVV01. Next base: position 2,555 of record JAVHPO010000332.1, read on the forward strand.
CAGGTTGAGCCCTTCAAAGGACGATGGTCCAGCTTCCTGGTAAGTTGGAATCTCAAACAATGCCAGTATAGAAGAGGGGTTTTTAAACCCTGAAATTCGCTCCATCTCCTTATCTGAAACTGGAATTGCTTCTGCTTTCAACCGTTTGGATTGAACGGAAGACAATCCCTCCTGAGTGCAGTAAATCTCCCTAAGATTCAAGGTAGTCCTTAGCAGGTCAAAAACCAGTTTTTCACCTTCAGCTACGAAGCAACCCGCCATTTCGCGCTCTTTTTTACGTGCCAATCCATGGATAAAATCAATCTTTTGCCTGGAGATCATTCGGGTTTCCCATTATTTAGTCCAAAAATAATCCATTTTTAATTAGCAGGGTTGATTATCTTTGTTTTAGTTTTTAAATGTTCGAAATTGAAGTGTATCCCTTTACATAAGCCTGTTTTATTATGGATTGTCCTGTTCTCCTTTTTGGTGGCAGGTTGTCAGACCAACAAATATGTTCCTGACAATGAATACCTCCTTTCGAAAGTTAAAATTGATCTTGACCAGAGAGATATTGATAAGACCATCCTTAAAAGTTATCAGAAACAGAAACCAAATACCCGAATCCTGGGTTTTTGGAGATTTCATCTTGGGTTGTATAACCTGTCGTCCAAAAAAAAGGAGAATGACTGGCTCAAAAGAATAGGAGAAGCGCCCGTCATTTATGACCCCTTTCTGACACAAAAAACCAAACTGGAATTTGTGCGTTTTATGCACAATAAGGGATACTACAATGCCGAGGTTAAGGATAGTACGATACTGAAGGGAAATCATAGCGCAGAGGTTCACTATTACATCACAGCCCACCAGCCTTACATAATTCAGCAATACCAAACGGATATCATCGATGATTCGCTGAGGGTCCTGATGCAAAAACCTGACAAAGAGAGCCTGATTAAGCCTAATTCACTCTTTGATTCTGATTTACTTGGTAGTGAGAGTCAACGGTTGCTAAAGAAATTTCAAAACGAAGGATTTTATAAATCTACCAAGAACATTTTGTACTACGAAGCGGACAGCGCTAAAAATGAACATGGTGTAGATTTGAAACTTATTGTTGAAAGGGAGAATTCGGGGGATACCACCGACATTTACCCGAAGAAAAATCACGAAAAATATACTTTTCGGAATTTTTATTACCAGAATGAGAGGGATATACAGGCGGCCCTTTTTGCTGATGGAGCTGCGGAGGATACTGTCCGGACGGATACAATCCAGATTGGACGGCATTTTATTATTTACAAAAAGAATAAAATGTTAAAGCCTGATTTGTTAATAAATGCCAACCATTTGGCCGATAAAAAATTTTACAGTGCAGCCTTGGTCGACAGGACCTACAATGAATTTTTTGCGCTGAGGCTCTTCAAACTGGTCAATATCCGTTTTGTCGAAACGAACCGGAAGGATTCTCTGGGATACCCTATGCTGGATTGTTACATTCAGCTGACGCCCGGAATGCCACAATCATACAGCGCGAGTATCGAAGGGACCAATTCGCTGGGAAATTTTGGTGTTGCAGGCAATTTGGGCTACCAGCACAAAAACTTGTTTAGGGGCGGGGAGATCTTCGACCTGCAGTTTCAGGCAGCGACTCAACGGCAGAGTTATGGTGTGGGAGATTCGGCCACCACCTTTAATTCGATGGAAACTGGTGTGGATGCCAAGATCACCATTCCGAAGTTCATTGCTCCTTTACTGAAATCTAAATTCTTCGAATATTCTACCCCTCAAACATTTTTTAATATCTCCTATAACTACCAGAAACGACCGGATTACACCCGGACAATTGCCCGCTCAGCCTTTGGGTATCAATGGAAATCATCTGAATTTGTCACCAAACGGGTTAATATACTGGATATCAATTTGGTCAAAATGTTTGCCCTTGATTCGGCCTTCCTGAGTCGGATTGAGAATCTTTACATCAAGAGTTCCTACATCGATCATTCCATCACCGCATTTAACTATTCCTATACCTACAGTACGCAAACCCAAAAGAAATCTGGTTATTTGGTGCTGAAATACAATGTTGAAACGGCTGGAAACATACTTTACCTAATCAACAAGTCATTGGCAAATTCAAAAAATCTTTCTGAAGGAGGTACCATTAAACAATACCAAATCTTAAACACACCTTTTGCGCAATACTTTAAATTTGATCTGGAGTTTAGAAAAGCCTGGATGGACGGATATTACAACTCTTTGGTCGTGAGGGCATTTGGCGGTGGGGCATTCGCTTATGGTAATTCAGACCAGATTCCATTTGAAAGAAAATTCTTCTCAGGCGGGGCCAATGGAATAAGGGCATGGCCAATACGAACACTTGGTCAGGGTTCCTACCAACAGAATCCCAATGAATTCCCAAACCAGTCGGGCGATGTAAAGCTGGAGGCAAATGCCGAATACCGGTTTAAAATGGCCGGACCCCTTGAGGGTGCCCTTTTCGTAGATGTGGGAAATATCTGGTCGATAAAAGACAACCGTCCAGGGACAGAATTCGATGTTAAAAGCTTCTACAAAGAGATTGCGGCAGGATCGGGATTGGGTATCCGTTACGACTTTAGTTACGTCATCCTGCGGCTTGATTTGGCGTTTAAAATGCATGATCCTTCACGGATGGAAGGTGCCAGATGGATTTCCCCAAATGATTATCTCAGGAAAGGCAATGTGAATTTTGTATTTGGGATAGGTTATCCTTTCTAGACGGTCTGAATCATTCTTTTTTCTCGACAGAATTCGGTAACTTGTAGTAAGAAAAACCGGGTTCAAATGGATCTCCAGCAGCTTCGTGAATTTTTCATCTTTACCAGGAAGGAAAGGACCGGGATATTGCTCCTAATGTTCATTCTTCTTTGTGTGTTATGTCTGGATTTCGCGCTACCTTATATCCTTCCTGAAAGGGAATACGATGTGACAGCATGGAAAGAGGAGGCAGAGAAATATCATGCGACAGTCTCTACAAAGGAAGAGAAACTGAAATATAGTTATGAAGGGGTGTTTGATCCCAATTCCCCCTCTTTAACAGAACTCAGCAGTGCAGGTGTTCCGGCAGGACTTGCTTCCAACTGGATAAAATATACACAAAAAGGGGGCAGGTTTAGGAAAAAGGAAGATATCAGGAAGCTGTATGGAATGACTGATGAGTTGTACCAAGAGGTGGAAAAGCATTTGATGATACCGGAAAGACAGGAGGCGAAAAATTTCAAAACAAATCCTGGTAAGAATTTCAAAACGGGATGGTCTGGGATTGATAACAAAGACTCTCCATCAATAACCCGGAGAAGTGAGACTAAAAATCTCAAAATGGTTGAAGTCAACCGGGCCGATTCTGCTCAATTGGAAGCGCTTCCAGGTATCGGTCCTGTCCTGGCATCCAGAATCATTAAATACCGAAGGTTGCTTGGAGGGTTTTATGAGGTTGCGCAGCTTAAGGAGATTTATGGCATGTCGGATGAATTATGGTCAAAGGCATCTCCACAATTCGTAGCTGATCCGGCTGCCATCAAGAAAATGGAGATTAATTTTCTATCGCTGTCGGAACTGGGGAGGCACCCGTATATCGGTTTCCGGCAGGCTAAGAAAATCGTTCGAAGCAGGGATACCAATGGGAAATTCAGAGGAAAGGAGGATCTGGCGACGCTATTTTCGTCCGATTCATTGCGGCATTTGCTGCCATATCTTGTGATTGGAGAAAGTCAGCCTTGATATTTTTAAGATTTTTACGAAATTTATCGACAAATCTTGCAGGTGTTTAGGAATATTTCTAACTTTGCGACCCGAAAAGACAAAGAACAAAGTAAAAAATTTTAACGTATGATTGTTATTCCTATCAAAGACGGTGAGAACATCGAAAGAGCATTGAAACGTTTCAAAAGAAAATTTGAAAAGACTGGTGCTGTCAAAGAACTTCGTGGCCGTCAAGCCTTTGAAAAACCCTCTATTACCCGTCGTACTAAGATCAAGAAGGCTATTTACATCGAGAATTTGCAACGTTCGGAAGATAATTGAGGAATTTATTGCTGAAGATTGTACACTGAAGGATATTTATTAGTAAATTCCTTCCGATTTCAATCTTTGTTTGGATGCAACATCTCGCGCATTTTCTCAATTATATAAAATATGAAAAGCGGTATTCCGAACATACGGTAACTGCTTATGAGAAAGACCTCGACCAATTCATGCTGTTTGGAAGTGAAATGGTCGGGGATTTTTGTTTGGTTGAGGTAGACCACCATCTGATCAGGCAATGGGTCATTTCACTGATGGATCAGGGTCTGACGGCTGTTACTGTCAAACGCAAATTATCAACGCTTCGCTCTCTTTACAAATTCCTGTTAAGGGAAGGATTGATGAAAAAGAATCCGACCGACCTGGTGATGGTACCCCGAAGCGGGAAGAAATTGCCTCAGTTCGTGCAGGAGAACGAGATGGACCGGTTGCTGGATCTCTCTTTTTTTACTAATGATTTTACCGGGTTGCGCGACAAGGCAGTCATTTCTCTATTCTACGGTACGGGGATGAGGCTTGCCGAACTGAAAGGAATCCGGATGAATGATCTGCGGATGCATGAAAATATCGTGAAAGTATTGGGAAAGAGGAACAAAGAGCGGCTGATCCCATTTCCTTCAGAAATAGCATTGGAACTCAGCAATTATATCAGGGTTCGTGTTGAACTTTTTGGCGATTCCAACAGTTATTTATTTATAACAGACAAAGGAGAGCAGGTTTACGATAAGCTGCTCTATAGAATCGTTCGAAAATACTTAAGTCTGGTCACTACCATGGAAAAACGTAGTCCGCACGTTCTGCGACACAGTTATGCCACCCATCTTTTGAACCGTGGTGCCGATTTAAATGCTATCAAAGAATTGCTTGGACATGCCAGTCTTGCTGCTACCCAGATATACACACACACTTCATTTGAGAAATTGAAGAAAATATACAACCTTGCTCATCCAAGAGCGTAGAAAATAGAACGTGCAACCAAGTCCGGCGACGGGCTTAAAATAGAGGAGGAACGATTATGGATGTAAAAGTACAAACAGTTCATTTTAGAGCCGATCAGAAATTGCTTGACTTTTGTGAAAAGCGATTAAACAAGCTGGATCAATTTTTTGACAGTGTAATTGGGGCGGAAGTGATATTGAAGCTCGAAAAAGACGAAGAGCGTGAAAATAAAGTGAGTGAAATTAAACTTTCTGTTCCTTCCAACGATCCTTTGTTTGCCAAAAAGCAGGCAAAAACTTTCGAGGAGGCCATCGATTTGACCGTAGAAGCATTGAAAAAACAGATGGAAAAATACAAAACCAAAACCATTAACAAATAATTTGAAAAAAAGTCAAGCGATTTGACTATAAGAAAAAAAAATAGATTAAATTTGCAAACCATTTTTGAAGAGTAAATTCGGAGAAAATGGTTTGCTCATTGGAATTGATGATGTTCTTGTCGTAGTGGCATTATCCCGTTAGGGGAGATACCAAAGCGGCCAACTGGGGCAGACTGTAAATCTGCTGGCGTATGCCTTCGTAGGTTCGAATCCTGCTCTCCCCACCATTCGCGAGACGTAAATATCTCCGGGGCAAAGTTGGGCAAATAAGCGGGAGTAGCTCAGTTGATAGAGCATTAGCCTTCCAAGCTGAGGGTCGCGGGTTTGAGTCCCGTCTCCCGCTCCAGTTTGCTTTAGGATTCTTAGTGAGAGATCACTAAGAGTGGCATGGTTGTGGCTGAAAAGCTTACAACCTATTGGTTTAGAAGAGATTAGATGAACGTAAATATATAACTAGAATTAAAAATTACTTATTATGGCAAAAGCACATTACGACAGGTCTAAACCCCACGTAAACATTGGTACTATTGGTCACGTTGACCACGGAAAAACAACGCTTACATCTGCGATTACAATGGTATTGAACAAAAAAGGACTTTGCGAAGTGAAGTCTTTCGATTCTATTGATAATGCTCCTGAAGAAAAAGAGCGTGGTATCACCATCAACACTGCCCACGTTGAGTATGCAACTGCAAATCGTCACTATGCACACGTTGACTGTCCCGGTCACGCTGACTACGTTAAGAACATGGTAACTGGTGCTGCCCAGATGGACGGCGCTATTATCGTAGTTGCTGCAACTGACGGTCCTATGCCTCAGACCCGCGAGCACATCCTGCTTGCCCGTCAGGTAAACGTTCCACGTTTGGTCGTTTTTATGAACAAGGTTGACATGGTTGACGATCCTGAAATCCTCGAACTGGTTGAGATGGAGATCCGTGACCTACTTACTTTTTACAACTTTGACGGTGACAACACTCCGGTTATTCAGGGTTCAGCTTTGGGTGCCCTGCATGGTGAACCGAAGTGGGAAGAAAAAGTGATGGAACTGATGGATGCAGTTGATACCTGGATTCCAATTCCTCCACGCGACGTTGACAAACCATTCCTGATGCCGGTTGAGGACGTATTCTCAATCACAGGACGTGGTACTGTTGCAACTGGTCGTATTGAAACGGGTAAAATTCACACCGGAGACGAAATCGAATTGATTGGTCTTGGTGCAGAGAACCGCAAAACAGTTTGTACAGGTGTTGAGATGTTCCGTAAGATTCTTGATGACGGACAAGCTGGTGACAACGTTGGTTTGTTGCTTCGTGGTGTCGACAAAAAAGAGATCAAGCGTGGTATGATTCTTGCTAAAACAGGTTCAATCACTCCTCACACTACTTTCAAAGCAGAGGTTTATATCCTGAAGAAAGAAGAAGGTGGTCGTCACACGCCATTCCACAACAAATACCGTCCTCAGTTCTACATCCGTACACTAGACATCACCGGTGAAATCAATTTGCCAGAAGGAACTGAAATGATCCTTCCTGGTGACAACGTTACCATTACGGTTGAATTGATCTATCCTGTTGCATTGAACCTTGGTCTTCGTTTCGCTATCCGCGAAGGTGGACGTACGGTAGGTGCAGGTCAGGTTACTGAGATCTTAAAATAAGCCGAAGTTCAATACTTCAAATAGAGAGTCCCGTACTTTTGTCCGGGACTCTTACGACGGATAGCTTGTCGGAAGCAAAGGTAAGTTCGACTCTTCCTATCCGGCTAAAAAATTCAAATTTTTCTAGAATGAAATTAACGAATTATTTTACTGAAGCCTACACCGAGCTTGTCCAGAAGGTCTCATGGCCAACATGGAGCGAGTTAAGAGGTAGCGCTATTGTTGTATTAGTTGCTTCCCTTATAATCGCACTGTTGGTCTTCGGCATTGACGTCACTTTTAGAGGCTTCATGAAGTTCGTATACAGTTTTTTCTATTAATTTTTTCCTGGAGAGATCCCTATGAGCGAATGTCAACACAAGTGGTATGTTCTTAGAGCCATCGGAGGTAAAGAGAAGAAGGTAAAAGAGTATATCGA
>JAVHPO010000333.1:0-9961 GCA_036170635.1 Prolixibacteraceae bacterium
CAACGGGCTTCCAAATCACTGCATAAAGATTGGTGCCATCAAAAGCGCTCCAGTTTTGTTCTATCATCAAGAAAAGAATTTTGGATTTTGGAATACGGGACCGGGAGTTCTATTTAACTTTTAAAAGTAAAGATACTTCATTCAGAGATGTTAGCTCAAAGGAAATAGATGTCCAAGTGTATTTTTTATCCGGTTAAACCCGGCCCGTTCGACTGCAGAACCTTTAAAAAGCCTTTTGTAGCCTGGTTTATCAATTTTCTTCCACTCTTCCACAGTCATTCTGAGGAGTTCGGGTTTAGGTTGAAATTCTAAAACCTTATTTTGCAATGCTTTGCCATTCCAGGGACATACCTGTTGGCAGATATCACAACCGACCAATCTGTTTGATAGGCTTCCTGTCAACGACTCAGGAACTGCTTCTTTGGTTTCGATGGTGAGGTAAGAGATGCACCTGTTTGCATCAAGAATTGCGGGAGCAATAATGGCCCCTGTCGGACAACTATCCATGCATCGGGTGCAAGAACCACAAAGATTATTCCCGAAAGGGTCATCATAATCCAGTTCAATATCCAGGACCAGTTCGCCGATAAAAAGAAAGCTACCCATCTTTGGGTGGATCAGTAAGGTGTGTTTGCCTATCCAACCCAGTCCGGCCTCTTTTGCCAGTGCCTTCTCAAGCAATGGAGCAGAGTCCGTAAATACCCTTCCTTCACATGGAGTTAGTTCGGTTTGAATGTAAGTCAACAATTTTGAAAGCCGATCTTTTAAAACGTAGTGATAATCCTTACCCAATGCATACTTTGAAATGACGGGTGCTTCCGGATCCTCCTGCTTTTGATCGGTATAGTAGTTGAGGAGGACCGAAACTACTGATTTTGCCCCCTCAACCAGCTTAGTGGGATTTAACCGTTTTTCGAAATGGTTGGCCATGTAGCCCATGGTTCCATGGTAACCTGAATCCAACCAGTTTTTTAATCTTTCAAGCTCTTCCTCCAGCAGCCTTGCCTGAGATATACCACAGGCATCGAACCCCAGTTCGGACGCTTTTGCCTTGATGAGTAGGCTGAAATTGTTGGAAGCATGATCCATTGCTATTTTCTCATGTAATCAAATGCCCCTTTTCGCAGGTTGATTCCATATTCGAGATAGCATTTGAGGCAAGCCAGAAAATTGGCCCAACCCTCCGTGTTTTGTCCCAGCCATTTTATGCCGGCTTCGTCGTTGTTCCTGCTCTTCTCGGTTACGGAGACCAACGTATTACCGGGTTTTGGATTGGTTAACGTGATCTCGACCAGCAGTTCCAGTTGATCGACTTCCCAGAAATAGGAAATGTATTGGTCTTTTTCAATTTTACCAACCCGAATGGGGAATTCCATGTCAAATTCAGGGAATTGCCAAAGAATTTGTTTTCCCTCTTCCATTCTTCCACTTGCTTTGGAAATGAAATAATTGGACATTTTTTGCGGGTCGACGATGGCCTCAAATACTTCGTGGATAGGCTTTTGTATTTGAATGGCGGCTTTGATTTGGAGAGTGGCAGGGATCATGATATTTTAGTTTTGAAATTTAACAATAAAATCGCGAACCGTTGTTTTATTTTCCCCCACGATTAGACCAAGTAACAGCAAGGATCGAAAACCTTTCTGATCAATTAAAAGCTGAATACTTTTCATAGGTTAAAGTTTTCGGAGTTCGGTTTCGATGTATTTTTCGAGTAAATCTTTGGCTGGTAAGTTAATCAGGTATTGTTGAACGAAAAGATGTTTATCCATCCCTGCAGTTGCATATTTTACAAGTGCATGATCCTTTTCTGCGACCAGCAATATGCCAACAGGTTGGTTGTCTGTTGCCTCAATTATTTCTTCCTTAAAATAGTTCAGGTAGGTATTTAGTTGTCCAATGTCGCCATGTTCAAAAGCTCCAATTTTCAATTCAATAAGCACATGACATTTGAGAATGCGGTGGTAAAAAACGAGATCGATAAAATAATAGGTTTCGCCAATGAGTATTCTTTTTTGACGAGCTTCAAAACAGAAGCCATTGCCGAGCTCTAATATAAAATTGTGCAAATGGTCTAATAGGGCTGTTTCCAGATCCGATTCCTTAACTACTTCTCTTGCATGCAGATCAAGAAAATCAAAAGCATAGATATTTTTGATGATATCAGCGGGATGTTGAGGAACTGTGTTTTGATTCGCAAGTTCCGACATTTTTTGCGGATTCGTTGATAGTCCACTCCTTTCGAAATAGAGACTGGCAATTTGTCTTTCCAGTTCACGAACACTCCACGTCGCTTTTATGCATTCTACCTCATAGAATGAACGTTTGGTCTCATCGCTGATGTTTAGTAGAAGTTCGATATGAGACCAGGAAATCTTGTTGATAATTTTATCAGGAGGCAACAGGATCGTCCTTACAGATAGTGGGGACACCGTCCCCACTATTTCGTGAGGGGAGAAAAGTGGGGGCGCTGTCCCCACTTTTGCAGGAAGTTGAATTTTTTTTGAAAGAGAATCCAGGGACTTACTTTGAAGCAGGTAGTTGCCGATTTGTGGATAAGTCAGGTAAAACATCCTAAACCGAAATAAGGAGCGCCGGTCAACTCCTTTAATGTGCTTTAGCTTCTCAGACAAGGCATCCATTAATCTTTGTCCGTATTCTGCCCTGTCTTCACCATGTTGTTCAAATTCGACAATATAATATCCAATAACCCAATTGCGAATTGTAAGTAATTGATTGATAGAATTTATTGCCTGAGACTGAAGAGATATGTGCGTTTCAGTAATTCGGGAAATTAAAGAATTAAAATTGTCCATATCAGCTAACTAAGATAGTATTTGTATTTTGTATCTTAATATCCAGGAAATAGAATTCTGATAATTTTATTGAAAATACTGATAACCTGGCTTTTTAGATCGCAATTTTTTCGCTCGATTCAGACTGCTCCCCTACATAAACCCCAACTCCAACCTTGCTTCTTCCGACATCATTGACTTGTCCCAAGCGGGATCGAAAGTAATTTCAACTTTGCATTCCTCGATCCCTTCGACTTTCTTGGTCATGTACTCGACATCGGCGACAATCATATCGGCTGCCGGACAACCGGGGGCAGTGAGGGTCATCAGTACTGTGGCAGTGGTTCCTTCAACATCGACGCTGTAAACAAGGCCCAAATCGTAAATATTGACCGGGATTTCCGGGTCGAAAACCTCCTTGAGATTTTCTATGATCAGATCTATTTTATTTTCCATTTTATTTTTTTTGAGAGGCGATTTGCTTGTACGCCAAAGCGTACAATTTGATTTGTTTGACCATGGCCATCAAGCCATTGGAACGTGTGGGCGAGAGGTGTTGTCTCAAGCCAATCTCATCGATAAAATAGGGTTCGGCATCCAGAATCTCCTGTGGAGTCCTTCCGGAAAATACTTTCAGCAGCAGGGCAACCAGTCCTTTTACGATCAGGGCATCGCTTTCGGCTTCAAAAAAAAGCAAGTCGCCCTCCAGTTTTTGTTGCAGCCAGACCCTTGACTGACATCCACGTATCAGATTTTGATCAATTTTATAAGAGGCGTCTATCGGTTCGAGTTCGTTTCCCAGTTCGATCAGATAGGTGTATTTGTCCATCCAGTCGTCGTACACTGAAAAGTCGGCAATGATGGCTTGTTGTGTTTCTTCTATATTCATGCTAAAAATTTTACCATAATTAGTTACTAAAACATCAAACGGATGCGTTTTAGTGCTGCAATAAAGCTATCAATTTCTTCGGTAGTATTGTAAAAAGCAAAAGAGGCACGGGTCATCGCTGTAACACCAAAATGATCCATCACCGGATCGGCACATAACCTTCCTGTTCGGACAGCTATGCCCAGTTGATCGAGCAATGTTCCCAAATCAAACGGATGTATCTTATCCAATTGAAAGCAGATTACACCTGTCTTATGAGGGGATTCACCGAAAATTTTGAGGTTTTTGAGCGCCTTCATCTGATCTGTTGCATAGCTTAAAAGTAGATGTTCGTAGGAAGCAATCTTTTCTATACCAATACTTTGGATATATTGAATAGCACTCCCCATGGCAATGGCGCCAACATAGTGCGGCGTTCCTGCTTCAAATTTGTAAGGTAGTTCATTGTATGTAGTTTTTTCGAAAGTGACCCGATCGATCATCTCCCCTCCTCCTAGGAATGGTGGCATAGCATCCAGCCAGAAGCGTTTCCCATACAATACTCCGATCCCGGTAGGTCCATATATTTTATGTCCTGAGAATGCGAAAAAATCGCAATCCAGATCCTGAACGTCAATGATAATATGTGGAGCGCTTTGTGCACCGTCTACCAAAACAGGGATGTTGTGGCTGTGGGCGATCCTGATTATTTCCTTAATTGGATTTACCGTGCCCAGGGTGTTGGAGACGTGCGCAACGGCCAAAATCTTGGTTCGATCGCTAATCAGGCTTTCCAATAGTTCAGTTTTCAAAGTTCCATTGTCTGCGAATGGTACTACTTTTAAGGTTGCCCCATGCCGTTCGCAGGCCATCTGCCAGGGGACAATGTTGGCATGGTGCTCCATCTCCGTCACAATGATCTCATCTCCTTCTGAAAGATATTTTTCACAGAATGATCTGGCAACCAGGTTGATGGATTCGGTGGTGCCATGGGTAAAGATAATCTCCTCCCGCTCCTTTGCATGGAGAAAATTCTTAACAATATCCCTTGCATTTTCGTAGGCTTCAGTTGTCCTGATGGCATGGGCGTGGGTTCCCCGATGAATGTTGGAATTGGTCAGGACCGAATATTCGCGGATCTTCTCAATGACCTGAAGCGGACGTTGTGCTGTCGCAGCGTTGTCAAAATAGACCCATGGACGTTTATTGACCTGTTGGTCAAGAATTGGAAAATCTTTTCTAATATCCTGATAATTAAAGTCCATTGTCCGCGAATTTTGAATATGGTTTGAAATTACTCTATATCAATATTTTTTTTTCCCGTCCGAAACGATCTGATGACATTTTTCAATATGCTACCGCGGACGGCTCATTATTCATCATTCTCAACCCGGGGTTCCGCTCCTTCGTCGCTTTACCCCGGGCTATTAACATTTAACCCCTCCGGGGTATGATTTGCAAAAGTACACCATGGTGGTCAGGAATTTTAGTATTGTGCAACTGTCAATTTCCACATTTTCCAATTAGCACATCCTCTAATCAGCCAATCAGCACATCCCTTCGTCTCCTAGTCCCCCAGTCTCCCAGTCTTTTTACCTGATGCACTCCAATTTACAGTCGTGGCATCTCGAAACCTCGCCTCTCAATCTTTTGTTGACCAGCCGATCGATACTCTGACGAAGAGGTTCAACCCGGATGTTGGCAAGGACTTCATGGGCAAAAGCAAACATCAGCATAAGCCGTGCCTCCTTTTCGTTTATTCCGCGTGTCTGCAGGTAAAACAGTGCCTCTTCGTTGATCTGTCCCACAGTGGCGCCATGTGAGCATTTCACATCGTCGTTGTCGATTACCAGTTGTGGCTTGGTATTCATTTTTGCGGCTTTGGTCATCAAAACACTGTTGTTGCGCTGGTAGGCTTCCGTCTTTTTGGCTCCCGGCATCACATGGATTCTTCCTGTAAAGGCACCGGTTGAGTTATCATCCAGAACGTTTTTGAAGATCTGATTGCTGTGACAACCTGGCTGGCCATGTATAATTGAAGTAAAAATGTCGCTGTGCTGATCCTTGTCTGTCAGGGTTAGCCCGAATAATGAGGCATTGGCATGTTCTCCCTGCAAGTCTACATGAAGATGGTTCCTAGTAATTCCGCCATGCAGCGAAATGGTACTGGTGATCAGTTGCGAATTTCTCTCCTGTCGCACAAAAATGCCGTTCAAATAGGCGGTTCCGTTGTGCTGGTTTTGAATTCCAGAGATATCTGCAACGGCATCTTCGCCGAGTTGTACCTCCGTGAGATAGTTGGCAACGTAACTGTGTATGGCAAGGGTATGGTCGCAAAACATCAACTTTGCCTGAGAATTGTTGCCAAGCACCACCAGATTTCGCTGCGTAACATAAAGATCCTCTTCACTTCGCAACAGGTTGATAATCTGTATTGGTTTTTCAATCACCACGTGGTCTGGTATGTAAATAAATACACCATCCTGAGCGAAAGCACTGTTGAGGGCAACCATTGGATCGGCTGATGAATCGGCGATCTTTCCGTAATATTTTTCCACCAGTTCACTGTTCTCCCGCCAGGCGCTTTTCATGCTTTTGATGATAGTACCTTTGGGAAACTGATCGGTTCTGTTCTGATCAAAATACCATCCGTTCACATGAAAAATGATGTGTGTATCGAACTCCGGAACATCGCAGGTGAAGACCTCCTGCATGTCGAAATCGAACGAGGTCGGACGAAAAGCCCTGTTGTAATTCTCTTGTGCAAAGAATTTGGTAAGGTCGGTATATTTGTAATTTTCGACTTTTCGACTAGGAATCCCCATGCGGAGGAAGGCTTCGATGGCTTGCTCCCTGTCGTTTCGGAGCAGCGTTCCCGCTCCTTCATCCAGCAAGGCAATATTATCCTTAAACAGTTGGAAGATCCTCTGTTCGGTAGATTCAAAAGTTATACTTTCTATCATGGTTTTACTCCCCCAACTCTTTTTTAATCCAGTCGTAGCCTTTCTCTTCGAGTTCAAAAACCAGTTCTTTTCCAGCCGATTTGACGATTTGTCCTTTGTACAATACATGCACAAAATCAGGAACTATATAGTCGAGCAGACGTTGGTAATGTGTTACCACGATGGTCGCGTTTTCGGGTTTTTTTAACAGGTTTACCCCGTTTGCCACGATTCGAAGTGCATCGATATCCAAGCCGCTGTCGGTCTCATCCAGTATGGCAAGCTTCGGTTCGAGCATAGCCATCTGAAAGATCTCATTTTTCTTCTTTTCACCCCCCGAAAATCCTTCGTTGACAGAGCGGTTGGTAAGTTGTGAGTCGATCTGGACCATCTCCTTCTTTTCACGCATCACCTTCAGAAAATCCCCTGCTGAAAGTTCTTTTAACTGGTGGTACTTGCGTGATTCGTTCACGGCAGTTTTCAGAAAGTTGATCATGCTGACACCAGGTATCTCTACCGGATATTGGAAACTCAGGAAAAGTCCCTCCTTGGCACGGACATCTGCCGACATTTCCAGAAGATTTTTCCCAAAGAATGTCACTTCGCCTTTGGTTACCTCATAATTGGTGTTCCCGGCCAGAACATTGGCCAGGGTGCTTTTGCCGGAACCGTTGGGGCCCATGATGGCATGTACCTCACCGGGGTTTATTGTAAGATTGATTCCACGCAGAATCTCTTTTCCTTCCACGTTAGCGTGTAAATCTTTAATTATAAGCATATTTTGCATTGTAATAATATCGATAAATAGTTGATAATTTGTCTGTTATATGACCTTTGCGATCATCAGACTGCACTAATTGACAATTTGTAATCTGTAATTTATAATTTTTAATTATCCCACACTTCCTTCCAGACTGATCTGTAAAAGTTTCTGGGCTTCAACGGCAAATTCCATCGGCAATTTGTTGATCACATCCCGGGCATAACCGTTCACGATCATGCCAATTGCATCCTGGGTGGAGATGCCACGCTGGTTGCAATAGAAGATCTGATCTTCTCCGATTTTTGAAGTGGTTGCTTCGTGTTCGACTATTGAATTCTGGTTGCCCACCTCGATGTATGGGAAGGTATGCGCACCGCAGTGATCTCCCAGCAAAAGGGAGTCACATTGGGAATAGTTTCGTGCATTTTCCGCTTTGGCCACAACCCTGACCAATCCACGGTAGGAGTTGGAGCTGTGACCGGCAGAGATCCCTTTCGAGACGATGGTGCTTTTGGTATTTTTACCAAGATGGATCATTTTGGTACCGGTATCCGCTTGCTGGTAGTTGTTGGTCAGGGCTACTGAATTGAATTCCGCTACTGAATTGTCTCCGGCAAGAATGCAACTTGGGTATTTCCAGGTAATGGCAGAGCCTGTTTCTACTTGGTTCCAGTAAATCTTTGAGGATTCACCTTTGCACAAACCGCGTTTGGTAACAAAGTTGTAGATACCGCCTATCCCCTCTTTGTTGCCAGGGTACCAGTTTTGAACAGTGGAGTATTTCACTTCAGCACGATCTAATGCAATGATCTCAACAACAGCTGCATGCAGTTGATTTTCATCCCGCATTGGGGCCGTGCAGCCCTCAAGGTAGGAAACATAGCTATCGTTATCTGCAATGATAAGTGTCCGCTCAAACTGACCGGTATTTTTGGCGTTGATCCTGAAATAGGTCGAGAGTTCCATCGGGCATCTCACTCCTTTCGGGATATAGACAAATGAACCGTCCGAGAAAACAGCACAGTTAAGCGCAGCAAAAAAATTGTCGTTGGGCGGGACCACCATTCCCAGGTATTTTTGAACCAGATCAGGATGATGTTTAACTGCTTCGCTGAACGAGCAAAAGATGATTCCCAGTTCTGCCAGGTTCTCCTTGAAAGTAGTCTTTACCGATATACTGTCCATTACGGCATCTACAGCTACTCCTGCCAGCATTTTTTGTTCTTCAAGCGGAATTCCGAGTTTGGCAAATGTACTTAGAAGCTCAGGATCTACTTCGTCAAGACTCTCGTATTTTGGTTGGTTTCTGGGTGCAGCATAGTAGCTGATAGCCTGGTAATCAATTTCAGGAATCTTCAATTGAGCCCATTCGGGCATTTTCATTGTTAGCCATTTTCGGTAGGCCTTCAGCCTGAATTCAAGCATGAATTCAGGCTCTTCCTTTTTGGCAGAGATGATTCTGACCACCTGCTCGCTCAGCCCTATCGGGATGATATCTGTTTCAATATCTGTAACGAAACCAAATCGGTAATCGCGTTCGCTTACTTCGTTTAATAATGTATTTTGGTTGTCCATTTGAATGAGTGACTAAAGTGAACTAGAGTGACTAAAGTGCCTAAAGTTCTTGGAGACACCGGACTTTTGTTCAACTGATTAAAACTATTGCCAACTGGAAGAACTTATAATTCCAAGAACTTCCAATATATCTCAGTTATACGAATATTTAATAAGACTGGATACAAATTGGTGCAAAGATATAAAATGCACTATTTTTGAGGAGTGATTTGGTAAATAAATCTTAAACAAGCATGACACAGGAGAAAACACAAGGCAATCAACTCGCTGAACTGGGCGAATTTGGTCTGATCAAAAGAGTGACTGCGCAAGTAAAAATCAAAAATGAAAGTACCATAACAGGAGTAGGTGATGACTGTGCCGTACTCAGTTTTCCCAATAAAAGGGTGGTTGTAACAACAGATTTACTGACAGAAGGGGTTCATTTCAACCTGGTCTATGTGCCATTGAAACATCTTGGATACAAGGCTGTGGCTGTTAATGTCAGTGATATTTGCGCCATGAATGCCATTCCGCGACAGATCACAGTTTCCCTGGCAATCTCCTCCAAATTTACCATAGAGGCTATTGATGAGTTGTATGAGGGAATCCACCTTGCCTGTGCCCACTATGGCGTTGATCTCGTGGGAGGTGACACCACTACCTCCCTGACAGGTTTGACCATATCTATAACAGCTATTGGGGAGGCCGATGAGGCAGAGTTGGTCTACCGAAGCGGTGCAAATCCTACCGATCTTTTGTGTGTAACCGGTGATCTTGGAGGTGCATTCCTTGGATTGCAGTTGCTCGAACGGGAAGATCAACTGTTCAGGCAAAACCCGACTGTTCAGCCACAACTTTCCGGTTACGATTACATATTGAGTAAACAACTGAAACCCGAGGCAAGGGTAGATATGCGGGAAGTCTTTAAGACCCTGGGTGTCACACCTACCTCCATGATTGATATCTCTGATGGGCTGTCGTCCGAAATTCTGCACCTGTGTGAGGATTCAGGCGTTGGTTGCCGCTTGTATGAAGA
>JAVHPO010000334.1:0-546 GCA_036170635.1 Prolixibacteraceae bacterium
TTCGGTCAAGTACTTTTTGAACCAATTTTACCATCACCGGTTTGTAATCTTCATTCGCACGCTTCGAAACCCGGTTGGCAATGATTATGCAGACTGTCAGCGCTTTGTGTCCCAGCAATTTGCTGAGTCCATAAATGGCTGAGCACTCCATCTCATAATTGGTGATTCGCTGATTTCCGAATCTGAAGGCTTCGATTTTATCGTTGATGAGCGGATCTACAATTTTAAGTCTCAATTCGCGCCCCTGAGGTCCGTAAAATCCCGGAGCGGATATGGTTACCCCGGGAGTAAATTCGTTGTCCACAATTTTATTAAACAGATCCTGATCGGCTTCAACAACATAGGGCGAAGGAAGAAGCTTATTCCACTGAACAAACGATTTAAAGGATTCTTCAAAAGCGATATCCGATACTTCCTCACGCCGCTCATAGAAATTCAACAATCCATCAAACCCAATCGCTTTTTTGGAAGCAAGAAAGGCATTCACAGGAATGTCCCCCTGCAATCCGCCGGTGGGCAGGTTTACATTCCACTTGGCAATAGCCG
>JAVHPO010000334.1:556-9895 GCA_036170635.1 Prolixibacteraceae bacterium
CCCCTTGCAATCCGCCGGATGTTCCAATTCGAATAATACTCAGAGACTTACGTTCCTTTTTTATCTGCCTGGTGTGCAAATCAATGTTTACCAAAGCATCCAATTCATTGATTACAATGTCAATATTATCAGTTCCAATGCCAGTTGAAAGTACGGTGATCCTTTTGGAGCCGTACATTCCGGTAGTGGAGACAAATTCGCGGTTCTCGGTTTCAGATTCAATTCGATCAAAAAATCCTGCAATCATCTTGACTCTGCCTGGATCCCCAACCAAAATGACATGATCGGCCAATTGTTCCGGTTTCATGTGAAGGTGGAAAATTGTTCCATCGGGATTGATGATCAGCTCAGAAGGTTCAATTACTCTCATGACAATTATTTTGATGTAGTTCAAAGGTAAAAAAAAGTAGGATGATCCTGAATATTTTTAATTTTGCAGCGAATAAAAATCTAGATATGATTCAAAGAATTCAAACACTTTACCTGATTGTTGCAGCACTTTTGGTAGCAGCACTTTTTTTTGTCCCTTTCGCTGAATTAACAGGAAACGATGGAGCTCATTACCTGTTTAATATTTCAGGAATCAGTATGCATAGCGGCAATGGCATTACCAGACTGAATAATGCAAGGCCAGTGATAGTATTGGTGTGTTTGAGTCTGATTATTGCAGTAATATCCATTTTCCTGTTCAAAAATAGAATAACACAAATCAGGGTTTCATATATATGCATCTCCTTACTGTTTGGGTTAGAAGCCCTAATGTTCTACTATACATGGAGTAGCGACAATGTCCCTATCGGTGGTTTACATTCGGAAATATATGCGACATTTCCTCTGATAGCAGCAATCTTGGTTTCTCTTGCTATCAGAAATATTAGGAAAGATGAAAATCTTGTCAAATCTATTGACCGTATCCGCTAAAACAGTTCAGAAAGTTTTTCCGCAATGGCCGAAAGAAATTGTTCGTCCTTCGTTGTGAATGGAGCATAGGCATGTGAATCGATATCAATTTCAGCCACGAACTGACCATCTTTAAGAATTGGCACCACAATTTCGCTCTGTACATCCAGGCTGCAGGCAAGATAGTTATCCTGTTCAGTAACGTCCTGCACAACCATTGCTTTTCTACTTGCAGCCACCTGCCCGCATATTCCTTTTCCTACCGGGATGTGGGTATGGTCGGTAGCAGCACCCGTGTACGGACCAAGAACCAATTGATTATTTTGCGAATCGAGCAAATAGAAGCCGACCCAATCATAATGCGAGACCTCAGATTTCAACAACTGTGAAGTACTTAACATCAGGCCATCAAGATCTAACCCCTTCTCTTTAAGCTCACAAAATTCATTATATACCCGGGAAAATTGAGGTTCCATCTTTCTGATCTATTTGATCTTTATTTCGTTCTCATAGGTGATTTTCTCACAGTAATAGCACTTCAATTCAATAGGTTTTTCATTGATAATCTGAAATTTAGTGCTCACTGCTTCAGCATTTGTGATGCATTTTGGATTAAAGCATCGTACAATTGCATTTACCTGTTCAGGAATTTGCACCACCCTTTTTTCGACCACCTCGTAATTCCGGATGGTGTTAAGTTTGGCATTGGGAGCTACCAGTGCAATTTTGTTAACCTCATCATCTTCAAAGTACCGATTGGCAATTTTGATGATTGCTTTGGTTCCCATTGCCTTGCTGTCGAGATTGTTGCCAAAAGTTACCATATTGTTAAACTCGTCCAACTTTAAGATTTGGACTACTTTAAATAGCGCTTTTGTGGGAATGTGATCAATCACCGTTCCGTCTTTTATGGCACTTACATTAAGTTGCTTTTCCATTTGGGTTTAATTATCGAAGATTTAACAAGTGGGATATGATCGCCATTCGCGTGTAAACGCCGTTCCTGGCTTGCGTAAAATAGTATGCCTTGGGATTGCTGTCCACGTTGATATGGATCTCATTGATTCTTGGCAGTGGGTGCAATATTTTTACGGTAGGTTTCGTATTGGCCAGCATCTCATTTTTAAGAATATAGACGTTCTTAACCTTTTCGTATTCAACCGGATCGATAAAACGTTCCTTTTGAACGCGTGTCATGTAGATGATATCAGCCTGGTTGATAATATCGTTAAACTCAAGGTGTTCAAAATATCGTATTCCCCTGTTGGAAAGATAGAGTTTGTATTCATCCGGCATCGCCAATTCGGGCGGGGCTACAAAATTAAAGATGGGATTATTGAATTGAGACAAGGCCATCAGCAAGCTATGAACGGTCCTTCCATATTTCAGATCACCGACCATGAAGAGATTAATGTCATCCAACCGGCCCTGGGTTTTCATGATGGAATACATGTCGAGCAAGGTTTGACTTGGATGCTGGTTGGCACCATCTCCTGCGTTGATAACAGGTACATCAGAAACCTCAGCAGCATATCGTGCACTTCCTTCCAATGGATGCCGCATGATGATCAGATCAGCATAATTACTCACCATTTTAATTGTGTCGTGGAGGGTTTCACCCTTGGAAACACTGGATGAATTAGAATCGGAGAATCCAATAATTTTTCCGCCCAGACGATTAATAGCAGTTTCAAAACTAAGCCTTGTTCGCGTTGAAGGCTCAAAAAATAGCGTGGCAATCACTTTTCCTTTCAACAAAGATTGACAGGGATTCTCTTCAAACTGTCTGGAAAGTTCCATAATTTTCAGATACTCCTCCTTGGAAAAATCCGTGATTGAGATTAAATTCTTTTTGCTCATGTTTGGTTAATATTGATTGTTTGTTCTATTCCTGAATTATTTTTAAGCCTTGATAACCCTCAATTTTAGCAATTTTTGATTCAACCTCTTCCAATCTGGTTGATCGGACTCTGATCTGAATGGTACATTGAAGATCAAATTGTGTTGTGACAATTTCCAGTTGTTCTTCTTTGATCAGTTGCATCAGACTGTTCATTGCGGCATAATCAAACAGGATTTCAAGGATATGTTCAACCGTTCTGGTTACAATCGTTGCATTGGAAATAGCATCACTGGCTGCCAGTTTGTAGGCCTGAATGAGTCCGCTGACCCCCAGCAATGTTCCGCCAAAATACCGAACAACTATCAAAAGTATGTTCGTTAGCTGGTGTGACTGAATCTGACCAAATATCGGTCTGCCGGCAGTTCCGGAAGGCTCTCCGTCATCATTGACACGATATCTTTCCTGACCAATCCCCAGGCTCCATGCATAACAACAATGACGTGCTGAAAAATGTTCCTTTTTGATGCCAGCAATTAATTCCTTAACTGTCTCTTCATTTTGAACAGGAAATGCAAAGGAGATAAACTTGCTTCCCTTTTCCTTGTACAAGCCTTCGGATGGACGCTCAATGGATTGATAGGTATCAGATGCCATCTATGCTATAATTAAAATACTGATATTAAATATTTTAAAATAAAAAAAGCAAACTTTTCAGTCTGCTTAGCGAAAATTACATTTTCAATTTATTTTCAATTTCATCTATACTCAGCCTAAAATTTTTATCAATCTCTTTCAAGTTGGTGACTGTTCTGCAAGCATGAAGAACAGTGGCATGGTCTTTACCACCAATTTGCGAACCTATGGATGCAAGCGAAGATTGAGTCAAATTTTTGGAGAAGTACATGGCTATTTGTCTGGCCTGGACAATTTCCCTTTTGCGGGTTTTGACAGAAAGGGAATCTACGGGTATACAGAAATAGTCAGATACAACTTTCGAAATATAGTCGATGGTCAACTCCCTCTTTGTGTTGTTAACCAGCTTATTAATCATCTTTATGGCCAGATCAAGTGTAATTTCCTTTTTGTTCAGTGTTGCCTGGGCCAGAAGAGAGATCAAAGCGCCTTCCAGTTCTCTTACATTGCTGTTAATATGGGACGCGATGTATTCCAATACCTCTTCAGAAATGATAATGCCATCCTTGTAGATCTTTTTCCGAAGGATATTCATCCTGGTTTCAAAATCCGGCACCTGCAGGTCCGCAGTGAGTCCCCATTTGAAACGGGAGAGCAAACGCTGTTCCATACCTTTCAACTCTATGGGAGATTTATCTGAAGTAAGGATCAGTTGCTTGCCGGATTGATGCAAATGGTTAAAAATATGGAAAAATGTCTCCTGTGTTTTCTCTTTCCCGGCAAATTCCTGAACATCATCAATAATCAGTACATCGATCATCTGATAGAAATGCAAAAAATCATTTCTTGAATTGTTTCGCGTTGCCTCAGAGAATTGAATGAAAAATTTGTTGGCATTGACATAGAGAACAATCTTTTCCGGGAATCGCTCTTTAACCTCAATTCCAATGGCTTGAGCCAAATGGGTCTTCCCTAGCCCGGAATTTCCGTATAACATCAGTGGGTTAAATGCAGTTCCACCTGGTTTTTGAGCCACAGCATAACCAGCACTCCGCGCTAAACGATTGCATTCACCTTCAATAAAATTGTCGAATGTGTTGTCTGATTTTAATTGGGAATCGATTTGAATTTTTTGAATGCCGGGTATAACAAACGGATTCCGAATGCCACTCTCGTCGGAAGGGACAAGGGCTGAAACCGGCTTATTTTTCAAATTGTTGTTTTGGTTGGTAGGCAACTTTATGGTATAAGGCTTATTGTTTACACTATTGTTATTGTCTACAACCACATTGTATTCAAGTTTTGCTCCTGTACCCAACTCTTTTCGTAAGGTTTTTCTGAGAATATCAATATATTGCTCCTCCAGGTACTCATAAAAAAAAGGACTTGGAACCTGAATCGTTAAAATATTGTTCTCCAGCTTAAGGGGGACAATAGGTTCGAACCAGGTTCTGTAACTTATGTTGGGAACGTTGTCTTTAATAATTCTTAAACAACTTTCCCATATTGATACGTGATCTTTCTCCATCTAGGTTGCGGTAATAAAGTAAAACTAAAAAAAGGTAATCAAATTGAAGGCAAACAAGACAGACCACAATCAATACATATGTGCTATACAGTTTATCATCTAATTTTTTATTAATCAGTCAAATATGTTAATAATAAAGTTAATTGCCTGACAATCAGATTGATAGAAAATAATAAGGGTCAAAATACTGATAGTATGATACTTCAATATTTATAAAACCCTTAAAATTTTTGATGTCTAGTATTTTGACGGATGACAAAATATTTAAAAAATCAATCTTTTTTCGTTGGGTTAAATTAGTTAAAAAAGATTAACTCAAAATTACTTTGAACAAATTTTTAATGCTTTTTTCAGAGAAATTTCTTCATTGTTCTGATAAGCTTTTAAAGTAGCCTGAGGAAAAGAGAGTTGCACCTTATTTAGAATCATTCTAACTTTATCGTATGATTTATCTTCCCCGGCGAAGTAAAGAAATTTGGATCCCTCCTTCAATTCCTCAACATTTTTAATTCCTTGAAATATAGATGATTCAAGAGGTATTTTACCAGTAGAACTGAATAAAAAAACTTTAAAGTCGATATTTTCAATTGTTTTGTACATTGATCCGGGAGCCAAATAAACCTCTTTTCCGAAGTTTAAAGCAGAGATTTTCAAGTATCGGTGGGGATTACTTTTAAGGTCGATCAGTAATCGGTTCAGATTATCGCTTGATTCAGCCAATTGATTATACAAAGTCGAATCTTTTACCAATAGTCCTAATGTTCCGTTTGAATTGTTAATATTTGTCAGGATCGTTTCTAAACCGGCAGCGGATCTGTTTAAATGGGTTATGGTAGATTTAAGTTCGGCAGGATTTATGGAATCACTGATTGCTGAAAAATTGTTAAGAATTTTACCCAACGCTTTGGAATCCTTATTCAAGTTCTCAGTTAGCTCTTTGAGATTAACAATGCTGGCGTTTAGATTTGTTTTTTGAGTGCCGACCACCTGACTTAAGTCACTCGAAATTTGTTCCAGATTTTCCATGGTAAGGCTAATCTGCTTGATACTCTTTTCGATATTTCTTCTCGATTCACTGTTGAGTAATAAAGAAACCCCTGAAACGATTGAATCCAATGATACAATTAATCGCTCAGCTTTGGCCTTGATTGGTGCAATTTGTTCAGTTACCTGACTCATCAGATCGGATTCAATTTTGGTTTTGATGGTGTCATTGTGCTGGTAAAATTGAGATGATTTTCCCAGACTCAACTTTACAACCTTTGAACCTAACAGATCACTGTTTGCAATTTCAGCAGTAGTGCCAACAGGCAAAGGAAATTTATTAAATACGGCTATTTTAACGATCAGATCTCCTGACAAGTCATCGGCAAAATAGATTTCCCTAACGTAGCCGATTTTTAATCCATTGAGCTGCACAACAGTAGATGCTTCAAGGCCACCAACATTCTTGTATCTTGCAATGTATACCTTTTCAGTCCTGAAGATATCACGCCCTTTTAGAAAATTTATTCCCCAAACCAATACCATAAAGCTGATAGCCAAAACAATACCAATTTTAGACGTTTTTGAAATTTTCACGGGTAAAAGTTTATATATATATCATATCCCTTAATTTAAGCATGTGGTGTTTCGAATATGCCTCACAAAGGTAAAGAGGATTTAGATCAAATAAAAGAAGCGAATTCATCACCGCTTATTTTTTCGTGTTATTCTTCCACACCATCCTGGTCTTGTTGTTCTGAATGTAGACGATAAAAGCATCCGGAAATAACTTTGTAACCTCTTGGTAATTTGATTTGGTTGTTTGAAAAGTATCAGATTCAAAACAGAAATATTTAAAATTTCCATCTATGAATAACTCTTTGACGGGTGATATTCCCTTGAAAGTCTTGGAATCAAGGCTTATCTTCCTGGAGAAAACCCCTATCTGTATTGCATAGGAAGCACCACTTTCAGCAACCTTTATTTCTGACTGCTTATTTTCAACTGGTGTTTCAGCTTTTTCTTTTCCTAGCTCCCTGGTGGGTGTTTGCATCCCTTTTGAAATTTTTCCAGTGGTGGAAGGTTCAAATTCGGTCTTCTTGTTTTCCGAAGTTTTGTTGGAGTTTTGCTTTGGAAATTTATTCAGTTCTGACTTAATTCCTTTTGCGGGTCCACTTGGCGTGATTTCCTTTGCATCTAACTTGCTAAGATAGTTTAACAAAGAACCATAGATGGATTGGGCAATTTCCGCTCTGCCCGCATCTGTCAGAAGAAAACTGTTCTCTTTCTTGTTGCTCAAATAGCCAGTTTCAATAAGAACGCTAGGCATGGCTGTTTCCCGGAGCACTAAAAAGCCTGCTTGTCTGACATCCCGGTCATGTCTTTGCGCCACCTCTTTGAAATTAGACTGCAGTATGGTTGCAAAGCGTAAACTTTGATCCAGATATGTGTCCTGAATCAATTCAAACATGATGTACGATTCCGATAGATTCGGGTTAAATCCCTCATATCGTGTTGAATAGTCTTCTTCCATTAAGATTACACTGTTCTCCTTTTTAGCTACATTCAGGTTGTCTTCTGTTCTGTGTAAACCGAGAACATAGGTCTCTGTACCATAAATTTCAGGAGAGCCGCAGTAATTTGCATGAATGGAGATGAACAAATCGGCATTGGCTTTATTAGCGATTTGAGCTCTGTCCATTAAGGGTATGAAATAATCGCCATCCCTAATGTAAACGACTTTGATGTTCTTTTGATTTTGCTTGATCTGAGTTCCCAATTTGAGGGCGATGTCCAAAACAATGGTTTTTTCTCTGGCCATCCCGACGATGGTTCCAGGATCCTTACCACCATGACCGGCATCAATGACGATGGTTTTAACTGAACCATTTTTCTGCTGACCTTCAGCTCCAAAAAATGCTAATGAGGAGATGATGAGAAGGTAAATCCATTTCATATATATTTTGTTTTTTTAAGGTCGCATGGAATACCCACCTATTCTTTTTTGGTTGGTGTAAATATTTTCTCATGGGTGTTTCATGCCTGAGCATCTCTTTTTACGGCCATCATTCTTTTTAAATTAAGCCTCATTTTATAATGTTAAACATATACAAAAATAGAAGATTAAATTATTTATCAGTGTACCCTTTTTGTCCGGTAGGATTTTTTACTTTTGCCACTCAGGCCGACATACTTAAATATGAATGTTAAAACGGTCTAATTCTATAGATTTGAGCACTATACGATTTATAAAATATACTTTCTTACTGATTCTTATTTGGCAATCGCTTATTTTTGCTCAGGAACCGGTTTCGACCAAGAGGAATATAAAAAGTCAATCAAGCTCTTCCTTACTTTCCTCTAAAGGAAATAAGATAAGCCCAAAGGACTCTCTAGCAGTACTTAAGAAGGATTCAGTAGCATTGGATTCTCTCAATCTCAAGAAAAACAGCGATGATTTTGATGCCCAGGTAGATTATACCGCAGATGGGAAAATCCTTTTTTATAATAGTGCCAACAAGATATTTATGTATAAAAATGCGAAGGTTAAATACAAGGATATTGAACTTACTGCAGATTATATAGAGTTAAATAAGGATAGTAATTTGGTTCATGCAACCGGAAAACCTGATTCAACCGGAACGATAGTCGGGAAACCTGTATTTAAGCAGGGGGAACAGGAGTTTGAAGCCGATGAAATAAAGTACAATTTTCTTACCAAGAAGGGAATTGTATATGGCGTGGTGACAGAACAGGAGGGAGGTTTCATTCACAGCGGCAAAACGAAGCTGATGAACGATTCAACATACAATCTGAAAGATGGGAAATACACTACCTGTGATGCCGAGCATCCCCATTTTTATCTTCAAATGACCAAAGCAAAGGTGCTTTCAAACAAAAAAATAGTGACCGGACCCGCATACCTGGTTTTAGAGGACATCCCAATCTACTTTTTGTTCATCCCATTTGGTTTTTTCCCGAACTCTCCGACGTATTCATCCGGATTTTTGATGCCTACCTATGGAGATGAAATTAACCGTGGTTTCTTTTTGAGGGATATGGGCTACTATTGGGCCGCCAACGATTATTTCGATGTTGCCCTGAGAGGGGATATTTTCTCAAAAGGTTCGAGGGGTATTAAGATGCATACCAATTATCGTCTTAGGTATAAATTTAGTGGCGGCCTGGATATTAATTTTTACAAGAATGTCTTTGGCGACAAGGGATTACCGGATTACAAAATCCAGAATGATTTTGCCATTACCTGGAACCATTCCATGGATTCAAAGGCCAGCCCTAATCAGTCTTTTAGCGCGAGTGTCAACTTTTCTACGAGTCAGTACGACCAAAATAACTCTTACACAACTCAGAATTATCTCACGAATACGAAACAATCAAGTGTATCCTATACCAAGAGATGGGAAAACACTCCTTTCGCAATGTCTGCCAA
>JAVHPO010000335.1:0-2260 GCA_036170635.1 Prolixibacteraceae bacterium
GAAAAGCCGCTGGTGAAGAAAACCCCGGCGTTTGTCATGCCCGAAAATGAGGATTACAAGAAGCTGGTTTCAATGCTCCCCCCGGAACGACAACGCCAAAAGAGCCTATTGGAGCTTGTTTTAAGGGAATTCAACGAAAAGGGTTTTGATTTTGTGGCCTGGAATATCAAGTATGCCAATAAGCGGGCGATCGGGAACTATCCCGCCTATTTCTTGAAGTCCCTTCAAGGAAATTTCGGGGCGGTCATGCAGGAAGAGGCAGAGGTTAGCCAGGTAGCCGCTTCGAAGAAAACCGAGGAAGCCCAGGCCCTGCAAGTCAAACTGACGGACGCCCAGGAAAAGGAAAACCAGGAATCGGCCCGCGTTCAGGAGTTTCTAAAATCCCTGACCCCCGAAGAACAGGATGTCATCGACCGGGAAGCCTTCGCAAAATTACCGTCATTTGTTAAAAGTAAAATGCCCTTTGAGGAAGCCAGGAAGGGGAATCAGATTTCCTTTAGATGTTTTGTCCGCCTGGTTGCCCTCGAAAAGCTCAAGGCCCGGGAAACCGCACCAACAGCCCCGCAACAACTCGAACTCGCGGAAGGCATGGAATAAGCCACAGAAGGGGTCACAACACCAAACGGAAATTTACGTACGCTAAGCTCAACCATCGCACGAGGAAGTGGTTCAAAGGAAGAGCTTCCAAAATAGTATGTAGTGCAGGATTCCGCTGTCATCCTCCTATTTTGTGGTGTGGAAGTAGAGTTTACTTCAACCTGACGTCAGGCAAGCCTTGGCAATGCGTCAGGGTAGATTCAGCTTTTGCCTTCTCTGACACAATTCCTTGGTTGTCTATGAGTCTTTTCTGACGCCCTTGGGCTTGAAACCAGACGTTGACGAATAGCGCCCGCGGCTCAACACCACCAACTTCTGATCAGAAGCGAATCCCCGAGACACTCAATTTCCTTAACGTACGTAAATTTCCGTTTGGTGGGGTGACCCCTTTGGGGGTCTTTCGGGTCTTTTTTGGTGGTTGTTCCTTTCCTTTGGAAAAAAACAACAAACAACCCTTCCCAAATTTTGCAAATCTCGAAGGCTGGTTTAGGAACGTAACTTTTGAGTGGCCACTTGTCGTAAGTCTTTCCTAAGTCTTTCCAAAATCTCTCCTCTAAAAAAAAGAGCCTTTCCGCGCGCTTCTGATGCCGTTTACCAAGAATGCCTCTTCCCCCAAATAACGATAGTTCTTCCCCCAAATAACGATAGTTCTTCCCCCAAATAACGATAGTCTATAACGTATTTTTGAAACTTGAGCTACTTCTTTGTGTGTGCTACAATTTCACAATTACATTTTTACGATAGGGGGGAGCCATGTCAAAAGAGATGGTCAAGCAAGCCATCAACCTTCTTGAATATCCTCTTTGGTTTCAAGATGAACGTGAGGCAAAAAGGACGCAAACCGGTTTTATTTGGCGAATCTCGAAAGAGGATGGTTCCGGAAAAGAATTTGTTCTCAAAACGAGCTTCAAACCCCCTGTTAAAACAGACTTGATATTTCTGCTCTCCCTACTCTTGGAATCACAAAAGCAATCATGGAAAGATGAGATCAGAATTAGCAGATACCAAGTTCTAAAAAATTGCGGATTGGGCACAGGTGCCCCTTGGTATGAACGGCTTGAAGAAAGTCTTGAGCGATGGGAAGAAGTCAGCCTTGAATTTAACGGGGTCTTTTACAATGGCCAGGAATATAAAACACTCCATTGTGGAATAGTTGATTCCTGGGGAATCGATGAGAAAACAAAACTTCTCCAAGTACGATTTTCGCCAGAATACCTTTCGATGGTGAAAGAAACCTCATATTATCGGTATTTGAATTTCGACCAGGTAAAGAAACTTCGATCTCCACTTGCGACGAGGTTGTATCAACTCCTGGTGAAGACCTTCAAAAATCGAGATCACTGGGAAATTGATTCGATCCTTCTTGCGGAAAAAATCCCAATGAAACAACGGTTCCCGGCCCAAATCGCCTTGAAAATAAATCCGGCGATAAGGCGGATCTACAAGTATACAGACCTGAAAATTACCGTTGAAGAGCGGAAGAAGGAAAGAGGGAAAATCGTTTTCGTCTTCCGGAAAGAAGCCGTCCAGCCCAAAGAAAAGCCGCTGGTGAAGAAAACCCCGGCGTTTGTCATGCCCGAAAATGAGGATTACAAGAAGCTGGTTTCAATGCTCCCCCCGGAACGACAACGCCAAAAGAGCCTATTGGAGCTTGTTTTAAGGG
>JAVHPO010000336.1:0-9838 GCA_036170635.1 Prolixibacteraceae bacterium
AGCGGTTTTGCCGCCATTTTGCTCAAAAATATCATTCACATCTCCAGCAGATTTTTAACCGAAGATTTTGACTCCCTGCGGGAAAATTACCAATACTTTCTCTATCCGGCCATTGGTATTCTGTTGACTTACATCTTCGTAAAGTTTGTAGTAAAAGACGACATCAGCCACGGTGTGACCAAGGTATTGGAATCCATCTCCAGGAAGAAGGGATACCTGCGGGCGCACAACATGTTTACCTCCATCATATCAAGTACCATCACCATTGGATTCGGCGGATCTGTCGGAGCCGAAGCTCCCGTTGTGCTGACAGGCTCATCCATTGGCTCTACCATCGCCCGCACCTTCAACCTGAACTACCGCACAATGACCGTTCTGATCGGGTGTGGAGCCGCCGGGGCCATTTCCGGTATCTTCAAAGCACCCCTGGCGGGTATGCTTTTCGCCATCGAAGTGTTGATGCTGGACCTGACCATGGCCTCCCTGTTGCCCCTTATGATTTCTGCCGCAACTGCGGCAGCACTGGCCTATTTTCTGATGGGATCGGGATATGAACTGAACTTTCAGATTGACCATGCTTTCAAAGTCACCAACATTCATTGGTACATTCTGCTGGGAATCTTTTGCGGACTTTTTTCCGTTCTATTCTCAAGAGGAAACCTATTAATCGAGAGCAGTTTAAAGAAGATTAAAAGTCCGTTGCTGCGAATAGCAATAGGCGGTTTGGCTTTGGGAGGGATGATTTTTCTTTTCCCTTCGCTCTGGGGGGAAGGATACAATACCATCAATCAGATCGTCAATGATTTGGGACACCATATCGTGAACAATTCCCTCTTTTTTAACTTCCGGGATGATAAACTTGCATTGATTTTCCTCGTTATAGCCATTATGCTGGTAAAGATTGCAGCGACAGCAACTACCAACGGAGCAGGAGGAAGCGGTGGTATTTTTGCCCCTACCCTTTTTTTAGGAAGCTTAGCAGGATTTTTGGTATCACTGATTCTGAATTACAACGGTGAGATGGTTCCGGCAAAAAATTTCGCTCTTGCAGGAATGGCCGGTATGATGGCAGCAGTGATGCACGCGCCAATGACTGCCATCTTCCTGATCGCTGAGATATCAGGAGGGTTTGGCCTGTTGGTCCCTCTGATGATCACCTCAGCCGTGGCCTTTCTGACCGCCATGCCAATCGAACCACACTCCATCTACCACAAACGTCTTGCCCTGAAAGGGGATTTGATCACACACAACAAGGATAAGGCTGTTTTGACACTTCTCCGGCTGCACAATGTGGTTGAAAAGGACCTGCTCTCTGTCAAACCCGAAACCACCCTTGGGGAACTTGTCAAAATCATCGCGAAATCCAAGCGCAACATCTTCCCGGTAGTGGATGATCAAAACAATTTTAAAGGAATCGTACTGCTAGATGATGTCAGGGAAATCATGTTCGAAAAGGAGCTCTATTCGTCAAAAAAAGTATCAGAATTGATGGTTTTATCGCCCGATATTATCTCACACGACGAAAAGATGGAGATGGTCATGAAGAAATTCAACGACAGCGGAGCCTGGAACCTTCCCGTAGTCCACAACGGCAAATACGTCGGTTTCATCTCCAAATCGAGAATATTCAATGCCTACCGGGATATGCTGGTCAATTTCTCGGAAGAGTGAGGATGTGTGGATGTGCTGATTTGATGATTAGATGATGTGATGATGTGATGATTAACATTGCACATAAAATATTGCTAATAAGTCATTTATGAATAATTTCATTCGATGCAGTTTTGACCCGGCACAAGAATTGTCATTTTAAACTGATCAAACGAAACTATGAATGCATGAATTAGAGAAAAGAAATCAGCCGAATTTTTTGAATCCACTGAAATCGACATTAACACATCATCTAATCAACCAATCCGCACATCAGCTAATCATCTAATCAGCACATCATCACATTTTCCCATCTTCACATTTTCCAATTCCTCTTAAAAGTTGTACTTTTGTGCCTTAAATCATAAATCCACTCCATGAGAAAAGATACTGCGATTTTTGACATCATCGCCAAAGAAAATGCCCGTCAGCTGCACGGAATCGAACTAATTGCCTCGGAAAATTTTGTTTCACAACAGGTTATGGATGCCATGGGTTCTTGTCTGACCAATAAGTATGCCGAAGGATATCCGGGCCACCGTTACTATGGCGGATGTCAGTTTGTCGACGAAGCAGAACAACTGGCCATTGACCGGCTCAAAAAGCTCTTCAATGCCGAATATGCCAATGTTCAACCTCACTCCGGCGCCCAGGCCAACATGGCTGTTCTGATGACAGTGCTTAAGCCAGGCGATACCTTCCTGGGATTGGATCTTTCCCATGGTGGCCACCTGTCGCACGGATCGCCTGTTAACTCCTCCGGATTACTTTATCATCCTGTTTCCTATGGTGTTAAAGAGGAGAACGGATTGGTAGATTACGACATGATGGAAAAGGTAGCGCTGGCAGAAAAACCAAAATTGATCATTGCCGGTGCTTCCGCCTATTCAAGAGAGTGGGATTACGTCCGTATCCGGACTCTTGCAGACAAGATTGGCGCTATCTTCATGGTAGACATGGCGCACCCTGCAGGTCTTATTGCAGCCGGTTTACTGGAAAATCCGCTCAAACACGCACATATCGTCACCTCAACCACGCATAAAACTTTGCGCGGTCCACGCGGTGGAATCATCCTTTTGGGCAAAGATTTTGAAAACCCATGGGGACTTGCAACAAAAAAAGGAGAGATCAAGATGATGAGCAGTCTGCTCGATTCAGCCATCTTTCCGGGGATTCAGGGTGGTCCGCTGGAACATGTTATTGCAGCAAAAGCAGTCTCTTTTGGCGAGGCATTGCTTCCTGAATACAAGCTCTACCAGCAACAGGTGCAGAAAAATGCCAAAGTGATGGCCCAGGCCTTTATGGACAAAGGATACAAGGTAATTTCAGGCGGAACCGACAACCACTCCATGCTGATCGACCTGCGTACAAAATTTCCTGACCTTACCGGTAAAAAAGCTGAAAACGCGCTTGTTCTCGCCGACATTACCATCAACAAAAACATGGTGCCGTTTGATAGCCGCTCACCTTTCCTGACATCAGGTTTGCGTGTGGGTACACCGGCTATCTCCACCAGAGGGTTGAAAGAAGCCCAGATGGGATTAATCGTTGAGCTGATCGACCGTGTTCTTTTGGATGCCGATAGTGAACAGAATATTCTGACTGTACGTGCCGAGGTAAACAAAATGATGGAGAATTATCCGATTTTCGCTTGGTAGGGAAAGCAATTGGCTATTAGCTATTAGCTATTAGCCATTAGACTAAAGGCTAATAGCCAATAGCCAACAGCTTTGGCAAGAAAATCAAACATGCCACGACAACAGCCGTAATGGCACAAACCAGTACAGCCGCGGCGGCCATGTCTTTCACCTTTTTGATAGTTTCGTGCTTTTGAGGGGCAAGATGATCGGCCAGGTTTTCGATGGCAGAATTGAAAAGCTCTGCGGCAAATACTGCGCCAATTACCAAAGAGATGGCCACCCATTCTGTCAGGGACAGCTTCAGCGCCCAACCGATCGCTATTGCCAAAACAGCAGCAACTATGTGTATCCTCGAATTGTGCTCCTCTGCGAACAGCACCTTCAACCCGTTTAAAGCATATCCGAAACTCTTCCATCTTTTCCTAAAAGAAAACTTTTCTTTGTTCATCCAGATTGATTTTTCCATCAACTGACGGGGTGACTCTGAGTCACCCCGTCAGTTGTGGCACATTTTAATCGTAACTTGCTGTAAACATTATATTTATAAGCAAAAAAATCTTTTACGATTTTATCCGATTATAACCCTCGAAAATGGCACTGCGTCCAGAGAAGCAAATTCTCCTTTCAGGTACTTGTAATAACCGGTGATGGCAATCATGGCCGCATTGTCGGTCGTAAACTTAAAGGGAGGGATGTACATCTGCCAGCCGTTCTTCCGGGCAGTCTCCAGCAAGACTCTCCTCAATCCGGAATTTGCAGAAACACCACCCGCGACAGCAATCTCCCTGATCCCTGTTTGCTCTGCTGCAAGTCTCAGTTTTGACAACAAAATCTCGATAATGGTGTATTGAAGTGATGCGCACAGATCGACCTTATGATGATTTATAAAATTCTGATCCTTAGCAATTTCGTCCCGCAAGAGATATAAAAATGAGGTTTTCAGCCCGCTGAAACTGTAATCAAGTCCGGGTATCCGTGGTTTGGCGAAAACAAATGCCTTCGGATCACCCTCTTTGGCCAGTTTATCGATCAAAGGTCCACCGGGATAGGGCAAACCCATCACCTTGGCGCATTTGTCGAACGCTTCACCGGCAGCATCGTCAATGGTTTGGCCAATCACCTCCATCTCCAGGTAATCACGGACTACGATGATTTGTGAGTTCCCTCCCGAAACCAGCAGGCACAGAAACGGAAATTTGGGTTCATGGTGCTCCACCTGACTCTCCGTGATAAAATGTGCCAACACATGTCCCTGAAGATGGTTTACCCCGACCAATGGAATATTTCGTGCAAGGGCGAAAGCCTTGGCAAAAGAGGTGCCAACAAGCAATGATCCCAACAGTCCCGGGCCCCGGGTAAATGCTATCGCATTGATCTCATCCAGGGAGACACCTGCTTTTTTAATAGCCTGATCAACGACCGGAATAATATTTTGCTGGTGCGCACGTGATGCCAACTCCGGCACCACGCCACCATACGCCTTGTGAACCTCCTGTCCTGCAACTTCATTGCTCAGCATCAACTGGTTTCGGATCACAGCCGCAGATGTGTCGTCACAGGAGGATTCTATTCCCAAAATTATGATGTCTCTGTTTTGGACCATACTTTTTGTCCTTGTCAGTTTCTACTTTTCATTTATAACTTTCCACTGAACATACTACGCAAATGGTTGTTATTGCTATAAGAATTGATTCATCAGATCACCCCTGGTGTCGTTCCAACTCGGTAAAAAATACTATTTTTAGCACGTAAAAGCAAGGATCATATTAATCATAACCCGATCTTCAAGGATGCCAGGGAAGAACAATTGACCTTGAAAAAAATAATTTTCACCCAAGTGACAGAAGAGCCAACACCCATTCCATCCGTGTCCAAAGGTATCAAAAAAAAGGTTAGGGCATTTGTTGTCATAGCCATTTTGCTGGTAGCTTTGCCGGAGCTTCTCTATGTTGCTTTTCGCAGTAAGACCGTTCAGACTGTTGCTGTCAGGTGGTTAATGGAACAGGTTGGACAAACTTTTAATACAAGAATTAAAGTAGGGGGAATAGATATCTCCTTCTTTGACCAAGTCACGCTCGAAAAAATTGTCATTGAAGATCAATCCAGGGATACTTTGGTATACATTGATCAGCTAAAGCTTGAGATCGATAGCATCAGATATGGTAGCCGTCGTGTACACCTGAACAACATCATTGTTCAACAACCGCGGATCCGTCTGTTTCAGGATACGACAGGCACTAACTTCCAATTTATCCTGGATTCACTCAAAGCTTCTCCTCCTACCCAAAACGGTTCATCTTGGGATGTAACATTTAACAACCTGTTTGTCAGGGATGGAGAGATTCAGTTCAAAAAACCCTATGCGGATACCATATCTCACGAAGGGATTAATTTGAATGATCTGGCAATTCAAAAGTTAAATTTCGCTCTTGTACATGTCAAAAGAGGGCCATCCTCCATCGCCATGCTGCTGGATAACGCGTCCTTCATCGAAAAATCAGGCTTTCTAATGCAAAACATGACTTTCAATGCGCAGTTGGATTCAGCCGGATTGCACATGAATAAGTTTGCCTTGATTACCCCCCATTCGAACATCTTTTCGGATTCAATGAAGGTCACACACCGAAAAAGTGTTGTGCTGGATAAACTTACCAGCATAAAAAAAACTGCAGATCTGCCTTTGGCTTTTCAGTACGATTACGATGGCAATCTTTCTGAATCAATCATTTCAATTGCGGATCTCGCCTATTTCATGCCCGAAATCTGGGGAATGAACGAGCCGGTCATCTTCTCGGGAGCTGTCAAAGGAACCATTGATAACCTAAAATTTAAAAAACTAAACTTTCGTGTAGGTAAGAAAACCTCCTTCAATGCGGATCTGGAGCTAAAGGGATTACCCGACTGGCAAAACACATACATCTTCCTGAAATTCTACAACAACACCTTTAATTTTAATGACTTTTCCTTGATCAGACTGCCTGATGCAGCAGCCTGGCGCTACCCTAAAATTCCGCAAACCATGCTGGATGATGTCGATCTGACCTATCAGGGAACCTTCAGCGGTTTTCCTTCAGATTTTGTCGCCTATGGAAACTTAAACGGAGAACTTGGATCCTTGTCGACGGATATTGCCATTGCACCCAGCCTGTCGGGCGCTCTCTCCTTCAAAGGAAAGCTGGACGCCAAATCGTTCAAAATAGGAAAATTTCTGGGCTATGATCCTTTGGGTGAAGTAACGCTTCATACAGAAGTGGTTGTCAACAAAAAAGATTCCAGGTTCAATGCGACAATCAAGGGAAATATCGACAGCGTTTACTACAACAACAACCGGATCGATTCGATTTATATGAACGGAACGGCAAGCAACAAGAGTTACGATGGTCAAATTACGGTCAACGATGACAAACTGCGGTTGAAATTCTCCGGGAAAGCCGATCTCGGAAGTAAAATCCCCGTTTTCGACTTTTCATCGATAGTCAAAACTGCCAACTTGTATGTGCTTGGTATTGATCAGCTTCACAAAGATGCCAACTGCTCCTTTGAGATGGATGCCAACTTTACCGGTAAAAACATCGATGAATTAAACGGTTCCATAGACCTTCACAGTATGAAACTATCGCGTGAAGGTAAAATATTTGACATTAAAGCGCTCAACCTGAATACCACCAACTCGACAGACCAGAATACCATTACCATGAGATCAGATATTGCTGATGTAAATATTTCCGGTAAATACCGCCTTTTGGAGATGGGACTTACTATCAGGGACTATTTGCAGTACTATCTTCCTTCAGCGGATCTTCCCTTTAGCAAAGAGGGAGTGCCTGGAAATAATGTATTCAGTTTTGATGTCAACATCAAAAAACCGGAACTGATTACCTATTTCTTCCTGCCCGACCTGGTACCCAACTCCCCGGTTTATATGAAGGGAGATATCAATTCCGACAAAAAGAGCCTGAATTTCGATTGCAAAACAGAAGATCTCTCCTACCGCTCCTACCACACCAAAGGACTCAGTTTTTCATCCCGCAACGAAGGGAATCGCTGGTTGCTTAAGCTGGGAATGAATGAGGCATCGCTGGGAAGAAACTATAGCCTAGAGAACGTATCGTTTGACAATGCCCTGTTCAACGATACTTTACGAACCTCCTTTGGCTGGGGAACTAAAAACGACCACACCTACAGTGGAAAAATTGACATGGAAGGACTCTTCTCTAAAAACAGTGAGGGACTCAGAATGGCTGATTTTACGATTAAGCCCTCCAATATTCTGGTTTCTGACACATTGTGGCAATTTGAAAGCAGTAAGATTCATTTTGATTCAACAAGAATCGATGTCAGCAACTTCAACCTGCACCACAAAGACGAGTACTTCCGAATAGACGGAAAACTCACTGACAATCAATCTGATAAATTAAAGATTGAAGTTCATAACATCAATCTTGGATTTTTTGACCTGATCTCCAAACAGAAAATAGGTATTGAGGGATTGCTGGGTGGAACTACTGAAATCGCCGATATCAACAACTCCTTTTTTCTCAACAGCAATCTGGCTATCCGGAATTTCCATTTCGACAAGAACCATTTTGGCGATGTTGAATTTGACAACGTTTGGAATGAGAGAGAAAAGCGATTGTACTCCTCCATCAAGTTGAACAAAAATGACACTACATCTTTGCTCATCAAGGGATTTTACACTCCATTGTCAGATTCACTGAACTACAGTGCCCAGTTGACCAATTTCTCTCTGGAGACCATTTTCCCGTTTCTCCAAAGCTTCTCAAATGGCGTTAGCGGAAAGGCAGATGGTTCAGTGGCCATTATCGGCACCTTTGCAAACCCTTGTTTCATTGGGAAAGTTGATGTAAAAAATGCCAGGATTGGAGTTGATTACACCAAAGTAGCCTATACTTTTACACACCCCATTGAATTTTCACACGATTCGATCGTTTTCAGAAAGATAACCCTGAAAGACAGCCAAAACAATACAGCTCTTTTGGACGGCTACATCACCCACCAGATGTTTGGCAACCTGAAGTACCATATCGGGGTGAAAGCCAGGAAAATTGAAGCTTTAAGAACTACCCTTGCCGATAACTCCCTCTTTTATGGTGAGGCACATTGCAGCGGAGATGTTCTGATTACAGGTGCCGGGGAACAGATAAAACTGGATATGGATGTTAGATCGGAAGATGGCACCAACATCGTCATTCCGTTGGAGACTCCCGCATCAGCAGCGGAAAATAATTTCATCCGTTTTGTTGATAAAAACAGGAAGGTCTCCGACAAGGCAGATCTCCCGGAACAGACTGAAAGCGGCTTTTTCGAGATGAACCTCAACATCACGGCAACTCCCGCGGCCAAGATTCAGATTCTTTTCAACTCAACCCTCGGGGATGTAATTTCCGGTCAAGGTTCCGGCAACCTTAGGATGGTTTATGACAGGCAGGGTGACTTTACCATGTTTGGCAACTATACCATCGACAAGGGAGATTACCTTTTTACACTGCAAAACGTCATCGGCAAAAAGTTCAAACTGGAAGAAGGCGGCACAATCACCTGGAACGGAGATCCTTATGAGGCTATCGTGGATTTGAACGCTGTGTACAATTTGAAAGCCTCTGTCAAGGACCTGCTGGTCGATACCTACAAAAATGAGAATACAGGCAGGATTCCTATCCAATGCAAAATCAATCTCTCCAGGAAGTTATTGAATCCGGTTCTCAAATTTGACATCCTCTTCCCCACCGCCGATGAACGAACCAAAGACGAATTGCAGCAATTTATCAGTACCCAGGATGATATCAACCGGCAAATGCTGGCCTTGATGCTTATCGGTCAATTTTACACTCCTGAATACATTCGCGGGAGAACTGATTCTCAAAACAATACTGGTTCACTCGTGGGTGCGACTACCTCCGAAATGCTCTCGAACCAGCTTTCCAACTGGCTGTCGCAGATCAGTTCAAATTTTGATGTTGGATTCAATTACAAACCCGGCGATCAGGTGAATACCAACCAGATGGAACTCGCCCTGAGTACCCAGATTTTCAACGACCGGGTCACCATCAATGGAAACATCGGAAACAACAGCAATTTGCAGACCACCAACAACAATACTGTTTTGGGAGAAATTGAAGTCTTTGTCAAATTAATCCAATCAGGAAAGCTGCAACTTAAAGCTTACAACCGGGCAAACACTGACATGACCTACGATACAGCTCCCTACAAGCAAGGCCTCGGCTTCTCCTACCGTGAAAGTTTCAACTCTTTTTATGATTTGTTCCACCCCAAAAGCGACAAAAATTCAAGGAAATTGAAACCTGCGCAGATTGATCCGGCTATCAATGAAAAACAGACAGAGGTAAAAAACGAATCCCGCTGAATCGGGAGATAGTCTCCCAAGACAATAAGTGAAACCTACTGAAACAAATTGGTTGCGGATTAAATTAATTCCTATTTTTGTGGATGGCCATCTGAATTCCCTTGAACTGGAAGGTTCAGAAATTGGGCAAACGGTTCTATTAAGAATCACGAATTATGACACT
>JAVHPO010000337.1:0-9765 GCA_036170635.1 Prolixibacteraceae bacterium
TAGGTCTTGCTGATATTCCGCCATATATTGTGACCACCATTCGCGGGATTGTTATTCCGGAAAAAGTTGCCCAAGATGTCAATCCGGTTGTTCAAAAGATCAGAAAAAAACCGTGGTTCTCCCGTGTATTCACAACCCCGATAGCTGACCTTGCCACTGCTGGCTTTCTTGGAATTGGTAAATACGCCGGAAAAAAAATCGCAGCCGAAAAATTTATCGATGCGGTTGTCACTGACATGGATGAAAGAGGACTGTTACAAAAGGATTAAAGAAAAACCGATGCCATTCATTAAAGTATATATTCACTTTGTTTGGAGTACTAAGAATAGGGAACCATTTCTCGACTCAAAAGAATTGAGACATAATATTTTTGTACATATCCGTGAAAATGCAAAAGGGAAAGACATTTATATTGATCACATCAATGGTTTTGTCGATCATGTTCATTGTTTAATATCCCAGGGTGCAGACCAGACGATCCAAAAGACGATGCAATTAATTAAAGGAGAATCGTCCTTTTGGATAAACCATCAGCAAGTTTTGCAGGATAAATTCGCATGGCAGGAGGAGTATTTTGCCGTTTCGGTTTCTGAATCTCAATTGAACAAAGTCAGAAATTATATTCTTAATCAGGAGGCACATCATCAAAAGAAGACTTTTCAGGATGAATATGAAGAATTTATTGAGAGATATGGATTTCAAAGATTTGAAGATAAATAATTTGGCTAAAGCCATTGTCAATCATCATTTATAGCCCACTAGCTTCAGCTAGTGGCTTTCAGGATGATTGATAAATCCGGCTTTAGCCAAATTGGGATTTTAGTATTTATATTTTTTCTTAAATTCGTGCCCAATTCTAAGAATCAGTGCAAAAATTACATTACTACTATTTTATTTATCATCTTGATTATGAGACAATTTAAATCATCAAATTTCAGGTTACTGCTTGTCGCCCTTCTATTTGCCGCAATCAATCTAAATTGTTTTGCCCAGGAGCAATACAAGGAAAATAAGAAGATAACTGCCATTGAAGAGTTCAAAGGCGGCACCTTTTATCCAGTCCAGCAGTATGAGCAGATTGACTCCAAAAAAAATCCAAAAAACATCATTCTTTTTATTGGCGACGGAATGGGGCTGGCACATATTTATGCCTCGATGACAGCCAATGGAGGTGCTCTTTTCCTTCAAAATTTCGTTCATTGCGGGTTTTCCAAAACCTACTCAACATCTGATTACATTACCGATTCGGGTGCGGGAGGAACGGCCCTTTCCTGTGGTGTAAAGACATACAACGGTGCAATAGGCGTTGGCCCTGACAAGCAGCCTGTTGAAAATATCAGGGAAATGGCTGAAAAGAAGGGTTTGAAGACCGGACTTGTGAGTACATCTGCCATCAACCATGCGACACCTGCCTCTTTCATGGCACACCAGGCATCACGCAACAGCTATGACGAAATTGCAGCCGACTTTTTGAAATCCAACATTGATGTTTTTATAGGAGGTGGCGTCCGGTTCTTTGAAAATCGTAAAGATGGACGCAATTTATCTAAGGAACTCAGAGACAAAGGCTATCAGGTTCTTTACAAGATCGGGGATATACAAAAAGTGAAATCGGGGAAACTGGCCGGACTGACTGCCGAGGGGCACAATGCACCGATGCCTGAGCGTGGTGAGATGCTGGTTCCTTCTACAGAAATAGCTATCAATCTGCTTTCCCAGGGCAAAAAGGGTTTTTTCCTGATGGTAGAAGGTTCGGAAATTGACTTTCTGGCCCACAACAATCAGGCGCCGGGTGTAATCCGGGAGACTCTCGACATGGACCGGGCCATTGGGGCTGCTCTGGCATTTGCCACTAAAAACAAAGAGACATTGATCATCGTGACTGCCGACCACGAAACCGGCGGGATGACCATCAATGAAGGGAACAACATAACCGGGGATATCACAGCCAAATTCACCAGTCCGGAGCATACCGGTGTTTGCGTTCCTGTGTTCGCCTTTGGCCCGGGCGCTGATCAGTTTGGTGGATTCATGGAAAACACTGATATAGCAAAGAAGATGATGAAATTGCTGAAGGTGAAATAACCTTATTTTTGTTGATCAAGGAAGAGCCGGT
This sequence comes from Prolixibacteraceae bacterium, assembly GCA_036170635.1. Taxonomy (GTDB): domain Bacteria; phylum Bacteroidota; class Bacteroidia; order Bacteroidales; family Prolixibacteraceae; genus CAINVV01. The sequence goes on from JAVHPO010000337.1 coordinate 2,117, forward strand.
TTCGAAAAAGCCGGCTCTTCCTATCTGTGGGGATTAGGGTTCGATAGTTATCGCCTTTCCAAAGATCTGAACCACATCTCCCGGCCTAAGTTTGGCGCGTTTCCTGGATTCAGGATTCCCGTTGAGCGTTGCCTCCCCATCCTCGACCATCATTTTTGCCTGTCCGCCCGATTCGGCAATCCGCAGAAGTTTGAGAAGTTTGATCAACTCTATGTATTCGGCACCTTTCAGATTGTAAACCATATAAAAAGTTTGAAATGTTTGCCCTTCGTCCTAGTCATCCCAGTCATCCCAGTCATTCACCTACCAGGAAGCCCAAACACCTCCTCCTGCACCTTCCCCGGCAGTGATGCCAAAACCAGATCATAGGAGTGACCGATCATCTCAACGATCAGGCTGTCATGAAGGTCACCTTCGAGCATTACCGTATTCCAGTGTTTTTTATTCATGTGGTAACCGGGCGTGATGTCTGAAAACCTTTCCCGAAGATCGATGGCCCTTTCGGGATCACATTTCAGGTTAACGGAAGGAAGCCTGTCCAGACTGATCAGGGCGAAAATCTTGCCACCCACCTTGATGACGAGGGTCGTCTCATCAAAAGGGAACCCTTCGGTTACCCCTTTTTTCGCAATACAAATTTGTCTAACCTCTTCAACGTTCATGACGGAATAATTTGCTTTTGTGAAATTAATGAAAAAGTCACTCAATTTACCGGAGGAATGAATGCACCCTCAAAATGTTCCACAGTATTCGTACCATCCTTTTTCAGGAGGATGGAGATCACATCGAATCTGGTTTCAAGGTCCACTTTGTTCACCCTCAGCCAGGCCTCGGCTACTTCGACAATGTTTCTTATTTTGGAGGATGTAACAGCCTCCCAGGGCTCTTCGGCATAATTCTCGGCTCTTGTCTTCACTTCAACCACCACGATCTCATTCCCCTGTTTGGCCACAATGTCTATCTCCTTGTGACCATGATGCCAATTGATATCAAGGATCGTAAACCCTTTATCAATCAAATAAAATTTGGCAATCTCCTCTCCCTTCTTGCCCATATCATCCTTCTCAGGACGCTCATCTGATTCTTGCTTCATATCTCCTTATTTTAGAACGATTGATTGATCTGAACTTGCTCTTCCGTCACCTCTAGCAAAATCTCACTACCCATGACCAGTGGATAGTTGGGCAACTCATGTCCGGCAGGAAATCCGAACACGACCGGATAACCATATTCCGAAACCGAATCGTATATTATCTCATTCACCGACTTGCCCAATGGTGTTCTACTGGTTTTGGTATCCGTGAAATGTCCAACCACCAAGCCGGCTAGCCGCGACAAGTCTCCACCAAATTTCAGGTTCATCATCATCCGGTCGATGTGGTAATCGTATTCTCCGATATCTTCAATAAAAAGTATCTTCCCGTCGAATGAGAGATCAAGGTCCGTTCCTCTTAAGCTTATAAGCATCGATAAATTTCCTCCGATCAGTATTCCTTTGGCCATACCCGTTCTGTTCAGCCTGTCACCCGGGATCCTGTAAGAAAGCGGCTTCCCCCGAAGCAGATTGAGAAGCTTATCCAGACTATCAGTTCTTGCACCTCTGTTGAAAAAGAATGCGGGCATTACTCCATGGATGGAGGCGACTTCCCGGTAGGTGAGGAAGGAGTGAAATACGGTGATATCGCTGAATCCTATCAACCATTTGGGGTGCCTGAAAAACCCGGACCAGTCCAGCAGCATCAGGGTTCGGAGGGATCCATAACCACCTCTTGCAAAAAGGATGGCTTTCACCTGCGGGTCGTCCAGCGCCTTTTGCATATCGGCAGCCCTCTCCGCATCAGTACCTGAAAACATGTGAAACTGTCCAAAGGCATTCGGAGTGATCTCCACCACAAAGTTCTCCTCCTCCAGTAAGGCAACGGCCCTTTCAACAGGTTCCCTGTTGACTTTCCCGGCCACAGAAACAATGGCTATTTTGTCGCCGGGTAGGAGGAATGGAGGATGGATCATGGTAGCTATATTTTTGCATTTGTACTTTAAAAAGAAGTGACTAAAGTGAACTAAAGTGCCTAAAGTACTTCGCCACTATCAACATCTGTTTAGGGTCCATAACTTTATTAACTTTAGTTCACTTTAATCACTTCCCGTTAGTAACGCCTCAATGGTGCGTGGAAAATGTTTCATCTCGAGTTCGTGGATCTTCATTGCCAGGGTATCAGGGGTATCATTTGGATCGACAACACATTTGGCCTGAAACAGGACTTTGCCATGATCGTACACCTCGTCAACCAGATGAATGGTAATACCCGACTCAGGTTCCTTGTTGGCAATAACTGCATTGTGAACATGTGCTCCATACATGCCCTTTCCTCCATATGAAGGGAGAAGGGCTGGATGAATATTGACAATCAAAAATTCCCGGACGAATTTCTGCGGTAAAAGGAGCAGGAATCCTGCGAGAACGATCAGATCAATCTCTCTTTTTTTAAATTCATTGAACAATCTATCGGTCGAAATGAACTCATCTCTGGAAAAGAAATGAGCTTCTACATTCAGTCGTTCAGCTTTTTCCAGTACAAATGCCTCCCGCTTATTGCTCCAGACCGAATCGATCAAGATATTTGGATGATGCTGAAAAAAAAGGATAATATTCTCTGCATTTGAACCCGACCCAGAAGCAAGTATGGCTATTTTTTTCATATTCAAATAGTTACAATGTAGCGTTTTTAGAACTTTCGACCCCATTATTCCACACAGTTTGGAATGAGGCTATTTTGAGGTAAAAACCTATACATTCTTTAACAAATATTTGGAAGATAATTTTGTTTCTTCGTTTCTTTGCAATCGCTGAAAAATTCAGTGTGTAAATTTAAAAATAGTAACCACGTAAAATTAAAAAATTATGTCTGACATTACGGCTAAGGTAAAAGCAATCATTGTTGATAAACTTGGTGTTGACGAGAGCGAAGTAACTACAGAAGCCTCTTTCACAAACGATTTAGGCGCAGATTCTTTGGACACTGTAGAGTTAATCATGGAATTCGAAAAAGAGTTTGGTATTGCTATCCCTGATGATCAAGCAGAAAAAATCGGCACCGTTGGTGACGCTATCAATTACATCACTGAAAACGCGAAGTAACAAATCAGTAAGGTCTTAAAAATCAATATGGAATTAAAACGAGTTGTTGTTACCGGACTTGGCACAATCAACCCGCTTGGCAAAAATGTTGAAGAGTATTGGGAAGGCCTAAGTAATGGGGTCAGCGGTGCGGGCCCCATTACTCATTTTGATGCCTCCAAGTTCAGAACAACTTTTGCCTGCGAGATTAAAAATTTCAATCCGAATGATTACCTGAATCGGAAAGAGGTGCAGAAGCACGATATGTATGCTCAATATGCATATATCGCTGCAGCTCAAGCCATTGAAAACTCCGGTATGGATCTCTCCAAAATCGACAAAGATGAAGTTGGCGTTATCTGGGGAGCCGGTATCGGCGGATTGGATACCTTTTTCCAGTCTGTTACCGAATTCAATAACAATCCGGACAATCCAAGATTCTCACCTTTCTTTATCCCGAAAATGATTGCCAATATGGCTAGTGGAAACATCGCCATGCAGTACGGTTTCAGGGGTCCAACCATCACCACCGTTACCGCATGCGCATCTGCTACCCACGCCATGATTGATGCCGCCACTTACATTCGTTTAGGTAAAGCAAATATTTTTATTGCCGGAGGATCAGAAGCCGCGATTACGCAGGCAGGTGTAGGCGGTTTCAATGCAATGCATGCCCTGTCCACCCGCAACGACGATCCTAAAACCGCTTCCCGTCCTTTCGACAGAGACAGAGATGGATTTGTCATGGGAGAAGGAGCTGGGGCCTTGATCCTCGAAGAGTATGAACATGCCATTGCACGCGGTGCAACCATTTGGGCCGAGCTTGTCGGCGGAGGGATGTCAACTGATGCTTACCACATGACTGCTCCCGATCCTGAAGGCGGAGGCGCAACATTGGTCATGAAAAGAGCGCTGAACGATGCGGGTCTTAAGCCTGAGGACATCGACTACATCAACGTTCATGGGACATCTACTGGCTTAGGCGACATTGCCGAACCCAAAGCTATCAAAAAAGTGTTTGGAGAACACATCTACAAAGTCAGCATCAGTGCGACCAAGTCGATGACCGGCCACATGCTTGGAGCTGCAGGAGCTGTTGAAGCCATTGCATGTATTCTTGCCATGAAATACAGTCTCGTTCCACCTACCATCAACCAATTCAACCTTGATCCGGAAATTGATCCCAATGTCGATTTTACTTTCAACAAAGCAAAACCACGCAATATCAACTACGCATTGAGCAATACCTTTGGTTTTGGCGGTCACAACGGCACTGTGATCTTCAAAAAAATAGGTTAACAGGTGATCAGAAATCTGATATACAAGATAAAACTCTTTTCTTCCCCAAGAAAAGAGTTTTATTCGTATATCCGGAACCTGACAGGCCATAGTCCAATAAAATTCAAACTTTACGACATCGCTTTTATCCACAAATCGGCATCCTATGTCGATAAAATGGGAAATGTCGTCAACAACGAACGGCTCGAATACCTCGGTGATGCCGTCCTTGGCACCATCGTAGCCGAATATCTTTACAACCGCTTCCCCTTTAAAGATGAAGGTTTTCTTACTCAATTGAGATCCCGGGTTGTTAATCGAAGTTTTCTGAACCAGCTTACCTTCAAAATGAAACTCAACCGCTACGTCATCTCCAATACCAACTCGGTCAGCGAGTCGAGCCATCTCTACGGTGATCTGCTGGAAGCTTTTATTGGCGCCATCTACCTCGACTGTGGTTATGCTGTGACCAAGAAATTTGTTATCAAAAAGATCTTTAATCAGCACGTCGACATACAGGCAATGGAGAGGACCGATAACAATTTCAAGAGCCAGCTGATCGAATGGGGACAGAAAATGAAACAGGAGGTTGAATTCAAAACTGTCAACAATCCGGATTCGGGATCTGAAAAAATGCCCTTTCTGACAGAGGCTTGCATCGATGGAAAAGTGATGGGAAAAGGAGAAGGTTTTTCCAAAAAAGAGGCGCAGCAAAATGCCGCCCAACAGGCGCTTGATAGGTTAAGTTTGCTGGAAGTGGGAGAAAGCTATTAGCCGTTAGCTATTGGCTATTGGCCTATTGTGACAGGCACAATGATTTCTGCTTTGTAATCAACTAAAAAAACCCAGATTATGTTAATGGCCAAACCCCGGAAGCTAACTGCTAAAAGCTAATAGCCAACAGCTTGTATCTGCACGCTGTTAAATATTGTTAAGGATACTCCGCTCAACAGATTATTAACTCTATATTTGTTTTATGAGTAGAAACATGATCAATATCCTCGCTATCGTAATGGCCCTAGCTGTGGTGGCCATGATATCGGTACAGTTGATCACCATCAACAAAACGGCTAAACTGGTGGAAAAGGACAACAATCTCGTTGTCACCCGGGCATTGAAAGATGCCGTTGACATGTGTGATCAATGGGAGATTCTACATTTCTATGAATTGGATGCCCAAAACTTTATACCGGATCCTAAACCTTCCAAAGGGCTTAATCTCTTTCCAAATTCTGATTCATCTGAATCTTTTAATAAACTCGGACGTTCCGGGAGGCTCGCTATTTCTTACGACCAAAGCATAGTCAGTAGTTCCAATGGGGTCGTCACATTTGGAAAATCTCAAACGATCATCATTCCAAGCATGCAAAGCTCCTATGACAGATTGAGTGAGAAACAATCGCAAGACCTTCGTTTCCAGAGTTACATGCTTGAAAGATCGGAGATGAAGGTTCAGGATCGAATATTAGGCGATGTCAGGCATGAATTGGATCTTCAGTTGCAGGAGGCTGGAATTTTCCTCCCTTTCAAATATTGTATAAAGTCCAGCATCAACGGAAAAACGGAGATCGTCATGGGCGACGCAGATTACCGTCCTACCAAGGGGGGGACCAAGGAGTATAAAGCAGCGCTGTTCTACGACCAGAGCTCTCCAAAGCCCAATTTTATTTACGTCTATTTTCCCGATCAGCATTCAGAACAGATCAAGGCAATGACCAATTTTGTTCTTCCTTCCCTGATACTGACCCTTATTATTATAGGAATTTTCGTTTTTACGCTCCAGATAATTCTCCGTCAGAAGAAGTTGTCCCAAATAAAGAACGACTTTATCAACAACATGACCCACGAGCTAAAGACACCAATATCAACGATTTCGCTGGCATCGCAAATGCTAAAGGACAATTCGCTGGTACACTCTCCTTCCACCATCGATCATATTTCAGGGGTCATCTTCGACGAAAGCAAGAGATTGAGTACCCAGGTCGAAAAAGTATTGCAAATGGCTGTCTTTAATGAAGGAAAGCTCAAGTTAAAGTTTACCCCAATCGATCTGAACCAGATAGTTTCGCAGGCCGCATCCAACTTTGAGATAAGAGTAACAAACTCTGGAGGCACACTGGAAACTTCTATTCAGGCATATGATCCTGTGATCAACGGGGACGAAGTCCACATTACCAATGTCATTTTCAATTTACTCGACAATGCCGAAAAATATAGCAAAGAATCACCCAAAATTGAAATATTGACAGAGAACAAAAGCGGCTGGTTAATTGTTCAGATAAGGGATTATGGGATTGGAATCTCGAAAGAGAACCTCACCCAGATTTTTGAACGCTTTTACCGCATACCTACCGGGAACGTGCACAACGTGAAGGGTTTCGGACTTGGACTTTCCTACGTAAAAAGAATCGTAGAAGAGCACCATGGAAAAATTAAAGTAGAAAGTACAGTTGGGAAAGGAACCAAATTCAGGATCTATTTCCCGGTTATTAAATAGTATATTATTATGGAAAAGAAGATGAGAGTTATCTTGAGTGAAGATGATGAAAACCTGGGATCGTTACTCAGAGAATATTTGATAGCGAAAGGCTACGACACAGATCTTTATCCCGATGGGGAGGCTGCGTACAAAGGCTTTCAGAAAAATCAGTACGACCTTTGCATTTTCGATGTGATGATGCCTAAAAAAGACGGATTCACCCTTGCCAAAGAGGTAAGGATGATCAACAGTGAAATTCCTGTCATCTTCCTTACTGCAAAAAACATGAAAGAGGATGTGATCGAAGGGTTCCGTCTGGGGGCCGACGATTACATGACCAAGCCGTTCAGCATGGAAGAGCTGATATTCCGCATCGAAGCCATACTGAGAAGAACGCTGGGCGAAGCCGACAATACACAGGTCATATTTAAACTAGGCCGGTTTACTTTTGATGCCCGGAAACAAACCCTCTCCGATATCAATGATAGTACCAAACTCACCACCAAAGAGTCTGAATTGCTTCGGCTACTTTGTGTCAATGCCAACAAGGTACTGGAACGCAACTACGCCCTTAAAACCATTTGGGTGGACGATAACTATTTCAATGCCAGGAGTATGGATGTCTATATTACAAAGCTTAGAAAACACCTGAAAGATGAGGAGGGGATTGAAATTATCAATATCCACGGGAAAGGGTACAAGCTGATTATTTAAATTAGTTATTACCAAATTTTTCCAAAGTTTCGAACTTTAGACATTAACTTTTCCAAAGTT
>JAVHPO010000338.1:0-9738 GCA_036170635.1 Prolixibacteraceae bacterium
GACTTTGCAAAGATAAATCTTCGCATGCGCTACCCACTCACTTTTATAAAGAACCCTTTTTATGAACTATTTCCTGAAGCTTTCTATCTATATCATCACCTCCAAGCCATCTATCGCCTCCTGTACCTGCTTCCATGTATTGTCCATCGACTATATTTAAAATTGATAAATCGAAGGTGCCTCCGCCAAAATCATAGATCAAAACCGTTTTTGCATCACCCAATTTTATGTTATCAACACCGTAAGCGATGGCTGCTGCGGTTGGTTCGTTTAAAAGTTTTTGGACTTTTAAACCACTCAATTGTGCTGCGATTCGAGTCGCATTCTTTTGTTTTTCAGTGAAATATGCTGGTACTGTTATTACGGCATGAGTAACTTCGTCTCCCAATCTCACCTCAGCAATATGTTTGAGCTCTTTTAGTATTTCGGCACTTATTTGTTCCGGAGTAAATTGTTTGCCCCCTAAGATTACTGCAACGGAATTATCCGTTCCTCCATTTAATGATGTTATTCCAAATTTGTAATATGGGCTTTTAATCATTTCCTGTACTGGACCATCTTTTAATGAGACTCCCATTAATCTTTTTATAGACAGTATCGTGTTTATCGGATCCCTTAAAATAAGCTCATATGCAGCTGGGCCAATTAAAAATTCACCATTTTGCCATGCCACACAAGAGCGTGTCAGTTCTTCCTCACGAAAATTACGATAAATCTTCACTGCAGTGTCTTTAAATGAAACAACCGAGTTTGTTGTTCCTAAATCAATGCCGATAGTTTTTTTCATATTCAATTAGGTTAAAAAATACTTTAAAATCATCTTTGGACTTGGTAAAGGTTTTAAGATTTGGAAATCATGGCTGTACACCAAAGATATATAAATAGAAGTTTTGTAGTTACTCTAAGTTTTAATATTTTAATCGATATAAATTACTTTTAAGACTTATCTATGTATATTCATTAAAAATGAAAACCTTAAAGTGACTGGCATCTCTCTCAGGATATTTAATTTTGATTATGAAAACCCTAAGAACCTTACTCCGAATAATCGAAAATAACGAATTTTCACTGGTTGTTTAAAAGAGTGAGTAGGTAACTTTAAAAATCAATTGTTTACCATCCCCTTAAAATGCGGCGCGGTATTTGGCATCATCCTCTCCCATCAGCGAGAGGTAAGATTCATATCGTGAGGTTGATACGCTTCCTTTTTCAACGGCTTCCTTGACGGCACAACCAGGTTCGTGCATGTGGGTACAATTGAAAAACCGACATTGATCCAACAGCCTGAACATCTCGGGAAAGTAGTGCGAAATCTCTGTTTTTTCCATGTCAATCACACCAAACCCACGTATTCCAGGTGTATCAATCAGGTAGCTGTCATCCGATAGGACGTGCATCTCAGCAAAGGTTGTGGTGTGTTTCCCTTGCTGGTGATGGTCTGAAATTTCGTTTGTTTTGAGCTGAAGTGTTGGATTGAGGCAGTTTAGCAGGGATGATTTTCCCACACCGGAATGGCCTGAGAAAAGCGTTGTTTTTCCCTGAAGCTGTTCCAAAAGCTGACCGATGTTTTGATTTTTCCTGGCAGAGACTCTGAAACAGGGGTAACCAATTCCTTCATAGATGTATATCAGCTCTTCCAAACGGGCGAGATCATCCTCCGTGTAGAGATCAATCTTGTTGAAAACGATACCTGCCGGGATACGGTAAGCCTCAGCGGAGATGAGGTACCTATCTATGAATCCGGTAAGGGTAATAGGATAATTGACCGTAACGATCAGAAAAAGCTGGTCAACATTGGCTGCAATGATCTGGCTCTCTTTCGATAGATTGGATGATTTGCGAATGATGTAGTTCTTGCGGGGTTCGATTTCAAAGATTACACCGGATCTGCCGCTTGGAGTTGTCTCATCGTCCTGAATCTGGTATTTGATCCGGTCGCCAACAGAAACCGGGTTGGTTGTTCGTACTCCCTTCATGCGCAATTTCCCTTTGATGCGGCAATCAATCATTTCGCCGTCATCATTTTTGACAGTATACCAACTTCCTGTGGACCTTATAACCAATCCTTTTTCCAATATTCAGATTTTATTTTCAAAAGTAGACAAATTGTAGGAATGTGCTAATGTGTTGATTTGATAATGTGATGATGAGCCAATGATTAAAGGTTGATCTGCACCAGTTTATTATCTTTTAACTTTTCATTTTTAATCGATTGAATTGAATCAATGAGCTTTTATTAACTTTACCCACTTCAACAAGAACCAATAAAAAGTAATACTGTACCATAAATGAAGACGAACCGGATTCTTAAAGCTGCTTTGGCCTTATCGATTGTAGCCATCATGGGATTGTCGTTCTGGGGTTTCAAGACAGACCAGAAAAATTTTGAGATTTCTAAAAACCTTGATATTTTCTATACCCTTTTCCGTGAGCTTAATCTTTTTTATGTGGAAGACATAAAGCCTGAGAAACTGATCAAAACAGGTATCGATGATATGCTGGAATCTCTCGACCCCTATACTACTTATATTCCTGAAGAAGATATGGATGATTTTAAATTCATGACTACCGGAGAGTATGGAGGTATCGGAGCGCTGATCAGCAAGAGGGGTGACAAAATTGTAGTAGCAGAGCCGTATGAAGGTTTTCCAGCTCAAAAGGCAGGGTTAAAAGCGGGGGATATTTTCCTTGAATTGGATGGTAAACCCGTTAATAAATCTACCGTGGAGGATGTCTCTGCCGGACTAAAGGGTCCAGCCCAAAAGGCATTGAAATTGAAAATGCTCCGTCCCGAAACGAAAAAAATTTTTGAGATCGAACTGATTAGGGAAGAGATAAAAATTGATCCCGTCACTTACGCCGGAATGCTTGATGCAAAGACAGGATACATGCGCCTGTCGAGTTTCACGGATGGTTGTGCCGACCGGATTAAGGAATCATTTCTGGATTTAAGGGATAAGAAGGGCGCTACCGCGATGGTGATTGACCTCCGTTCAAACCCGGGAGGATTATTGGGTGAGGCCGTAAAAATGGTTAACCTTTTTGTCAAACACGGGGAAGAGGTTGTAAATACCAGGGGAAAGGTTGCCCAATGGGACAAAATGTACCGTGCTACCGAACAACCCATAGATACCATGATGCCAATCATCGTGTTGGTTAACAGGGGGTCGGCCTCTGCTTCAGAAATTGTGGCAGGTGCACTGCAAGATCTTGACCGTGCTGTCATTATGGGCAAAAGGACCTTTGGCAAAGGATTAGTCCAGACCACAAGAGACTTGAGTTACAACACAAAATTGAAGGTCACGACTGCAAAGTACTATATTCCCAGCGGAAGATGTATCCAGGCCCTTGACTATTCGCACCGTAACAAAGATGGCAGTGTAGGCACCATCCCTGATTCGTTGATTCATGAGTTTACTACCAAAGGTGGGCGGAAGGTTTTTGATGGCGGTGGAATTATACCCGATGTGAAATTGGATCAGGATACACTTTGCGATCTGGCTTACAAATTGATTCAGGAAAACATTATTTTTGATTATGCCACACATTTTGTAGCTTCCCATCCAACGATTGCCGCACCCGATCAATTCGAAGTTAACGATCAGATTTTCGACGATTTTCACCAGTTTCTATCTTCCAAAAAATTTACCTACCAATCCAGGAGTGAGCAGATACTGAAAGGATTGATCGAGACTGCCAGGAAGGAGAGGTCCTACGATGAGACCAAATCTGAATTTGATGCCCTTGAGAAAAAGCTGACCATCAATGTAGAGGCTGATCTGAAAAAATTCAGAAAAGAGGTTGGAAGTGTACTTGCTGATGAGATTGTTACCAGGTATTATTACCAGAAAGGAGCTGTAATTGCCTCCTTCAGGGATGACACGGATATCGCAAAAGCAAAATCACTCCTTGCGACCAATTCGGAATACCGGACGATTTTAAAACCTGTTTTAGAACCCAATGCCAAAAAAAATAGCCGTTAAAAAGATTACGGCTATATAAGATGTCGATCGTTATCTGGAAAACAAGGTAAACTTGTGGGGATATATTATAGACAAACCGACCAGAAGCAGGATGATGGCTGCAAGGGCAAGAAAGAAAAGCGTGATGCCTGTTTTATATCTTTTGTTGCTCTTCACAAGACTTTGCATTGCTAATATTTTGGTGATTTTGTCGGTCAGCTTTTTCAGCGCCATCTGATCCTTCACAATGTAATCAAAGGCTCCAAGTTTCAATGTATTTACCGCCACATCCACACTGTCCTGACCTGAAAGGAAAATAAATTCGGTATGGGGAAGAACTTTTTTGACATGTTTTAATACTCCTATCCCATCTATTCCTTCCAGCAAATAATCCTGTACGATGATATCTGGTTGTTCATCAATTCTTTTTAAACACTCTTCACCACTAAGAAAGCTTTCTACATGAGTGAATTTTTTTGATTGCAAATAATTGACAACCAGCTTGTTGTAAGCAGGATTGTCTTCCACAATGAATATTAGCGGTTCAGTTCGTCTTTGCATAGCGGTCATTTTTTTAAGGGATTAAGCGTCCACTCTAAACAAAATTTTCTTTTAGTCAGATTATAAAATACTGTGAATGTAAATATACCAAAAAACTTACTGCAAAGTAATCATTCCAAATCTGTTTTTTTTGGGATGACCCAAAGAGTTAAATCTGACCCCAATTCTGTAGAGCGATTAAAAAAAATACTATTTTAGCCGGTAAGATGGTCGACTGGCAGTTTCAGTAAATCGAATGATCAGGAGGCCATACAATTCAACTAAATAATAACAACGAATATGAAGAACCTATCGCTATTGCTCATCCTGGTTGTCCTTGTACTGACAGCCTGTAAGACTCAAAAAATAGCACCAAAACCGCAACCTGTAACCCAGGAAAAAAATACTCCAGCCGTAGTAGCAGCGCCGATACCAGCTCCCAAAGCCAATACCGTTAAACCGGCCGCAGTTGCATCCAAAGAGGAGCGTTTCTCGACAGCATCAGGCGAAGTTGCTGATTATGGTACCAACAAATTCTTCGTGATTATGGGTAGTTTCTCTGTGTTGGAAAATGCTAAACGTCTGAAAGAGACGCTTACTTCTGAAAATTTTCATCCTGTTATTTTGATGAATGATAGCGGAATGTACCGGGTTTGTGGCAACAGCTATGCTGAAGAATCTGCTGCCCGCGCCAGAATTGCCGAGGTAAGATCTTCATTCCCAAAATACAGTGATATTTGGTTGCTTATCAGGAAACAATAAATGGAGTAAGGTCTTTGAAGCTCGTCAGATGGTCAGAATTTCTTTCTCTTTGGCTTGAAGCATTACCTCGATCTTTTTAGTATAGCTGTCCGTGAGATTCTGGATCTCATCGACAGCTATTTTCTCTTCATCTTCTGAGATCTCTTTTCCCTTTAAGAGTTTTTTAAGAAAATCGTTGCCATCTTTTCGGGCTGTGCGGACACTAACTTTTGCAGTCTCGCTCTCTTTGTGCGCATCTTTGACCAGATTGCGCCTGCGTTCTTCTGTAGGAATGGGAACATTGATGCGGATGATTTCACCGTTGTTTTCCGGATTAAATCCCAGATTGGAGTTGATGATGGCACGTTCGATGGTGTGAATCATCTTCTTCTCCCAGGGTTGAATGGCAATGGTCCGGGCGTCGGGAGTACTTATGTTGGCTACTTGTGGCAGTGGGGTCATTGATCCGTAATAATCCACCAACACACCTTCAATCATTCTAGGAGAGGCTTTCCCAGCCCTGATATGCGCCAATTCGTGGTCGAGATGAGTCAAAGCATGCTCCATCCTTTCGATGGTTTCATCCATTAACATTTGAATTTCCTCATTCATTTGTATATGATTTTGCGTTTATGATGCTACTCATTGTAGACATAGGTTCCGATGGGTTCACCATGTACCACTTTCAACAGGTTGCCCTTTTTATCCATGTTAAAGACGATGACCGGAAGATTGTTCTCCTTGCAAAGTGTTGTGGCAGTAAGATCCATGACACGCAAGTCTTTTGAATAGATCTCGTCAAAAGATATTTTGTCAAACTTCATTGCAGCAGGATTTTTTTCTGGATCAGCAGTATAAATGCCATCAACCCGGGTGCCTTTTAACATGACATCGGCTCCTACTTCAATGGCGCGCAGGGAGGCCGCAGTATCTGTAGTAAAAAACGGATTACCGGTTCCTGCGGCAAAAATAGCTACTTCACCTTTCTCAAGCGCTTTGATAGCCAGTTCTTTGGTGTAAAATTCACCGATTGGCTGCATGGCAATGGCCGTCAGTACCCTGGCCTTTATCTGCAGAGATTCAAGGGCCGAGGCAAGAGCCAGACTGTTCACCACAGTGGCCAGCATTCCCATTTGGTCCCCTTTGCAGCGATCGAAACCTTTGGCTGTACCGCTCAAACCCCTGAAAATATTGCCACCGCCAATGACGATGCCAACCTCAATTCCGATAGAGATAATCTCTTTGATTTGTAGCGCATAATCAGAAAGGACCTCCTGATCAATGCCGTGTTGAAGTTTTCCGAGAAGGGATTCTCCCGAAAGCTTTAAAACTACCCTGTTATATTTTATCATTTTGGCTAAAATCTACCCAGTTTATCTCTATTCATGTACATTGCTCCCAAAATTTAGGGATGCTCAAAGCAATACAAATTTATATTAAAAAAAATAGATAACAAACCCATTTTGACCCCTTGTAAAGACGTTGCATGCAACGTCTTTACTGCATGCAGCCACATGACAAAAAAAAACCTCCCGAGGGAGGCTTTAATATCAGGGGGAATACTTCGATCAGACGTTTAATGTAAAACGTTTGATCTCAGTTACTTTAAGGTCTTTATCAACGTTTCCAAGATATTGACGGATCGTCATCTTGTTGTCCTTAACAAAGTCCTGGTTTAATAGGGTACTCTCTTTGAAAAATTTGTTCAATGCACCCTGTGCAATTTTGTCGAGCATGTTTTCAGGTTTGCCTTCCAAACGGAACTTTTCTTTGGCTATCTTCAACTCTTGCTCTACGATTGCAGGTGAAACATCATCCTTGTCGATCGCAACCGGACTCATGGCGGCTATTTGCATAGCGACATCTTTCCCAACCTGAACATCAACAACCTTATTGAAACCAGCCAGGGTAGCCAGCTTGTTTCCGGGGTGGATGTATGGAACAACAAATGCTGATGCGACAGACTCGTAGAAAGGCAGTTCAATCTTTTCTCCGATAATACCTGTCTGCTCCATCACTTGTTCCCCGATGGTACGTCCATCAAGAACCAAAGCTTTCACCGCATCCAGACTGTTGCTTTTGTTGGCAAGCGCCTGATCGAGAATTTTATGGGTAAGGGCAACGAAGTTCTCATTTTTTGCAACGAAATCCGTTTCACAATTGAGGGATATAATGGCCCCAAAGCTTTGGTCGGCAGATACTTTAGCCAGAACAACGCCTTCAGATGATTCCCTGTCGGCACGCTTGCTGGCAACCAGTTTCCCTTTTTCGCGGATGATCTCTACCGCACGATCAAAGTTTCCTTCGGCATCAACCAAAGCATTTTTGCAATCCATCATTCCTGCGCCTGTTGCTTTGCGCAATTTGACTACATCTGCAGTACTAATTTCCATCTCAGAATAAATATTTGAAATAATTACTTTGCCTCTTCGGCGAGGTCTTCCTCTTCTTCCTCTTCAGCTGCATCCTCGTCAACAAGAATTGCATCGAGCTCCTCTTCGAGGATATCCTCAGTGTCGTCGGCCTCTACCTCTTCATCGTCTTCAACAATGATTTTAGCTACAGTCTTGCGACCTTTCTTAAGGGTAGAAATAGGTTTTTCGTCTTTCTCTTCGCCATCGCGCTCAACTTTGCGGTCTGAAAGACCATCTTTGATAGCGTCGCACATAACACCAACGATCAGATCGATGGATTGTGAAGCGTCATCATTGGCCGGAATAACGAAATCGATGCCGTTTGGATCGGAGTTGGTATCTACCATCCCGAAGATCGGGATGCTCAGACGCTGGGCTTCGCGAACAGCGATCTTCTCTTTCATCACGTCGATGATAAAGAGAGCAGCTGGCAAGCGGGTCAGGTCAACGATTGAACCAAGGATCTTCTCAAGTTTAGCCCTTTGACGGGTGATCTGAAGTTTCTCACGTTTGGAAAGATTGTCCCAGCTTGAATCTTTGATCATCTTGTCGATGGTCGACATCTTCTTTACAGCCTTACGGATGGTTGGGAAGTTGGTAAGCATACCACCCGGCCAACGTTCAACAACGTAGGGCATATTTACTGCTGAAACTTTCTCGGCTACGATAGTTTTAGCCTGTTTTTTGGTCGCAACGAACATGACCTTGCGGCCTGAACGGGCGATTTGCTTGAGGGCATCGGCAGCTTCGTCAATCTTTACAATTGTTTTTTGCAGGTCGATGATGTGGATCCCGTTCTTCTCCATGAAGATGTAAGGAGCCATGTTTGGATTCCATTTGCGTTTGAGGTGTCCAAAGTGAACGCCTGCATCCAGCAGCTGTTTAAATTCTGTTCTTGGCATAATAAATTGTTTACTTTCTGTTCAGTCAATCCCCCGGTAGTCCGCAAAGGGAGTCCGGAAAATTTAGATGCTAAACCTGTTATTAAAAATAAAAAGTGCTTAAATCGTTTAACGTTTCGAGAATTGGAATCTCTTGCGTGCTTTTGGTTGCCCTGGTTTCTTACGTTCCACTTCGCGTGGGTCACGGGTTAAAAATCCGGCTGCTTTCAGTTTAGGACGGAAATCAGCATTAATTTTCAACAGTGCACGGGAGATACCAAGACGAAGTGCTTCAGCCTGACCTGTCAGACCGCCACCGTCCAGATTTACTTTGATGTCGTATTGACCGGCTACTTCACAAAGGTGCAAAGGTTGCTGAACAACATATTGCAGCGTTCCTACCGGGAAGTATTCGTTCAATTCTCTTTTGTTGATGGTAATATTTCCTTTGCCTTCAGTAAGATATACACGGGCAACAGCAGTTTTTCTCCTGCCTAAAGCGTTAATAACTTCCATGATACTTATCTAATATTGTCAAGGTTAATAACTTTTGGTTGCTGTGCGGCGTTATCGTGCTCAGCTCCAACATATACATGCAAATTGGTGAACAGCTTGGCTCCAAGACTATTCTTCGGCAACATACCTTTAACGGCTTTTTCGACCATACGGGCAGGATGTTTGGTCATCAGTTCTTCAGCAGTTTGAAAACGCTGACCGCCCGGATACCCCGTGTGGCGGATATAAACTTTGCCTTTCATCTTATTTCCGGTCAGACGAACTTTCTCAGCATTGATAACGATAACATTGTCACCGCAATCCACGTGAGGAGTATAGCCGGGTTTGTGTTTGCCTCTGAGTACCAATGCAATCTTACTTGACAATCTACCCAGGATCTGGTCTGTGGCATCTACCACTACCCATTCTTTTTGTACCGTCGCTTTATTGAGCGATACGGTTTTGTAACTTAAAGTGTCCACTTTCGGTTCAATTTATAATGTGATACAATCCATTTTTTGTCGGTTCACCTGTCAAATCAGCGCTGTATCAGTTTACCGAATTCCACTATTCGATAAGTTTTGCTAAGGTTGATACCGCCTCCAATCCGTACAACGACAAATTAGGATAAAATCGGGACTGCAAAAGTAGCGTATTTTTTGAAAACAACAACTCCTATGAAAAAATAAGTAGTACAATATCAGG
>JAVHPO010000339.1:0-1881 GCA_036170635.1 Prolixibacteraceae bacterium
GCCATGTAAGTAGGTACCAACTTGGCCCCTACCCTCTTGCCGAGAAGTTCAATAACCTTATAAGAATAAGTCACCGGATTTTTCCTTACCAGGATGATCTCGCCAATCTTAACCACTCTGGATGGCTTAACCACCAATCCCCCGATGGAAACTCTCCCCTTCTTGCACTCCTCGGTAGCCAAACTGCGGGTAGCGTAAACCCTCACCGACCAAAGCCATTTATCGATACGTATAAGTTCATCCATAAGACAAAGGTAAGAAATTTTCGATTTTGGATTTTCGATTTGGGATTGCGCTGCAGTCAAAAATTTATACATCGAATCTTATTTGTGTAAAAATTTTCGTGCAAATATCCGACTTGGCTTCATTCCAAAATCGAAAATCGAAAATCGAAAATTTAATCTTACTGCTAGCTTATATTCTTAAACTTTTTTACGTTTTCGCAGTCTATGTTTTATTATTTTTATCCGTCCTTTCACCTGAAATAATCCTGTTTTATGAGACAATACCGCCTTGGCATTTTTATGCTACTTTTGCTGGCCATCTCGGCTTGTACAACCTACAAAATTGAGAAGTCGGCAGTAGCCAACATCCATTTGGATTCGCTGGTCACCATTCCGCCAAGCCAGAAGGTGGAGAATATGATTAAACCCTACCGGGATAAGGTCAACGCCGACATGACGGAGGTACTCTGCCTCTCTTCTGAAGCAATGTATGGAGGAAGACCGGAAAGTCCGCTGACCAATTATTGCGCAGATCTGACACTGGAAGAGTCTAACCGGTTTTGTGCCGAAAAGTACCCGAAGATAAAAATTGACGTTTCGATGATCAACAGGGGTGGTTTACGTATTCCGCTGCCAAAAGGCGAGATTAAAACCATGACCATGTTTGAACTGATGCCCTTTGAAAACGAGATCGTCTTTCTCAGGTTGAAAGGTGAAGTGATGCTCGAATTCATCAACCATCTGGCCGAGCGCGGAGGTGAAGGCGTTGGTGGGTTACGCTTTGGCATCAAGGCTGGTAAAGCGCTTCAGCCTGAGATCGGTGGCAAACCACTGGATACCGCTCAAAGCTATTGGCTGGTCACGAGTGATTACATTGCCAATGGCGGAGATGGCAGCGAAATACTCTCTAAATCGTCCGAAAGGATCGACACCGGTATCAAAGCAAGGGACATGTTCATTCAGTATTTCAAAAGAATGGGGAAAGAGGGAAAAACAGTAACAGCAAAAACAGACGGGAGGATATACGATGCAAAATAGAAGAACATTTATCAAAAATCTGGGTGCCGGTAGTTTGGGTGTCCTTGTTTTAGGTGGTTCCATGAAGGCGTTTGCCAAAAATGAACTGATACAACTCACCATACTACATACCAATGATTTTCATTCTCACATAGATCCCTTCCCCAAAGACGCGGCCAGAAATGCAGGCGAAGGAGGCATGGCCAAGCGTGCGGCAATGATTCAGCAAATCAGAAGTGAACAGAAAAACGTTTTGGTATTCGATGCAGGTGATATTTTCCAGGGTACTCCTTATTTCAACTATTACAAGGGTGAACTGGAGTTGAAACTGATGACCGAAATGGGCTACGATGCAGCCACCATCGGGAACCACGACCTGGACAACGGACTGGAGGGTTTGGATTCACAGATGAATAATGCGGGATTTCCATTTATCAACTCGAATTACGATTTTTCGGAGACTATTTTAGCCGGAAAGGTCCTTCCCTACAAGATCTTCAAAAAACAGGGAATAAAAATTGGCGTCTATGGATTGGGAATCGAACTGGACGGACTGGTGAGCAAGCCAAATTACGGCAAAACCAAATACCTTGATCCACTTGAACAAGCGCTAAAAATGGAGAAATTTCTCAAAGAGGAG
>JAVHPO010000340.1:0-9707 GCA_036170635.1 Prolixibacteraceae bacterium
TGACGCTCCCCTTCCGCAACGAAGGAAAACTTCGCATCCAGCAGGCCATCGAAGGGATCCGGCAGATGGAGGGACATGTGGACTCACTCCTTATTATCAACAACGAGAGAATTCGCGAAATTTACGGGGATTTCCCTATCTCACAGGCCTTTGCCAAAGCCGATGATGTGCTGGCCACTGCCGCCAGAGGCATTGCTGATATCATAACAAGCACAGGATTCATCAACGTCGACTTCGAAGATGTCCGTACCGTGATGCAAAATTCGGGGGTGGCCATCATGGGATCCGCTACTTTTAGTGGGGAGGATCGTGCACGAAAAGCTGCAGAAGGGGCCCTCAACTCCCCTCTGCTCAACAACAACGATATCCGCGGCGCCCGGAATATTCTGGTCAACATCACCTCCGGTGAGGAGAAAGAGGTCACCATGGACGAGGTAAACCTGGTGAACGAATATGTGCAGGAGATGGCCGGAAACAACGCGGACCTGATTCATGGTATCGCTGTAGACCCCTCTCTCGGGGATGCCCTGACTGTCACTGTGGTAGCCACCGGATTTAAAAGCAGTTCCATTCCGGAATTCAGGACCGGTATCGCGGATGAGAAGGTTAGGGTCTCCATCGGTGATGATATGACTGATAGCAATCACCATTCATCAAAATCGGAAACCTTCTTTGCGGGGGACGAGACCGGCGGACATGAATGGACGGACGATCCGCAGGAGTCAGTCATCAACAGGCTCTATCCCAAGCGGATGATCGATCCATTCTCCGGAGCTCCTGAAGTTGTCAAAAAGGTGATGCACGTTGATTTCTACAACCAAACGGAAGAGTACATCAACGAACTGACCAAAATTCCGGCCTTCGAACGACGCAGGATGAAACAACAAAAACCCGGGAATATTACCGGCAACGACAAATCCATGTCGCGTTATTCCATTACCAACAATCCTGAAGACGGCCTAAAGCTGAGGAAGAACAACTCCTTTTTGCACGATAAGGCGGATTGATGTGATGATGTGCTGATTAGCTAATGTGTTGATTGGTTAATGCGCTGATTGACAATTGTCCTGAAAAATCGAGAAACTGTTTAAATTTAGCAAATCAATAGGCCAGAGGCATTATATGTGGGTAGAAAACAAATGATTGATAGCCCTTTTCGTCCCGTACGGGACGAGATTGGCACAAATTGTCTATTTTCTACCCACATAAAATCCCTAATGGGATTAAAATTAAATTTAAACAGTCTTTGAATGTCTTAATAATTGTTCTTTAAGGGCTTAATCATCAATGATTAACCAAATTGTAAATAGTAAATTGTCTAATGGTAAATACTTATCTTAACTTTCAACTTTATGTCAATATTTGATCAGGTAAACGACGACATCCGTGCAGCCATGCTGGCACGTGATAAAGAGCGGCTGGAAGCTGTCAGGAACATCAAGAAGGTGTTGCTGGAGGCAAAGACAGCCAAAAGCGGGGCAGAGGATCTTTCAGATGAGGATGCCATCCGCGCAATATCCAAACTCGCCAAGCAGGGACGCGATTCTGCCGAAATCTATTTTCAGCAGAAGCGGTCCGATCTGGCCGACTTTGAGTTGGCCCAGGTAAAAGTTTATGATGGTTATCTTCCAAAACAGATGAGCGGTGAGGAACTTACCTCTGCGGTTCAGGCCATCATTGCTGCCAGCGGCGCTACCTCCATGAAAGAGATGGGTAAGGTGATGGGAATTGCCACGAAAGAGCTGGCCGGGAAAGTGGATGGAAAATTGATTTCCGAGTGTGTTAAAAGACTCCTGGCTTAAAATTCCCGAACATTTTTTTTAATTATTTGTTTAATATTGGTACGTTTGGATCTTTCGCGACCCTTACATGCCTTTATTTAATTGTTTTATTTCAAATTTTTGATTATGAAGATATTAACAATGATTGTGTTACTTGTTGCATTGGTCTCCTTCCAGTCGAAAGCTCAGAAAGACACAACAGCCACAGTCGATTTGCTTGGGGAAATGAACAAAACCGCACCGGAAAAGACCAAACTGTTGCCCGATAAAATACTTTTCACTCAACGGATCTTCTGGGGAGAAAAGGGGTTAATGCGCTCTTTTAACGCCTTTGAATTGACCCCGGAAAAAAGACAGAAGGAATTGAAGGTAAGAAGGACCATGCTGGTCGCTCACCAGGTAATGGGTATGCTGACTTTAGGTGGGATGGTAGCCCAGGGTATTGTAGGAGCAAAGCTCTACAACGCAACCGGGACTAATTACAGAAGTCTGAAAGATACACACGAAATACTTGCCGGAGCGGTCAATATCGGCTATTTCAGTACAGCGGCTTTGTCGCTTTTTGCTCCGCCAAAAATGCTGAACGAAAGAAAGGGATACAGTAGCATTAAACTGCACCGCGGTTTGGCAATCATCCATTTATCAGCAATGATCGCAACGAATATACTGGCAGGTTCGCTGGAGGGAAATCCCAGCCTGCGTCCATACCACCGGGCGGCTGCCTATACCGCTTTCGGGGCCTTTGCCGCCTCGATGATCGTGATCAAGTTCTAGCGGGCAAAAAAATCTGATAACTTTCCAAAAACAAAATCGTACAAGGATAAAAAAAACTTATGAAAAAACTTGGTTTACTGCTGATTTGCCTCGTGCTGGTTGTCAGCGTATTTGCACAAAATAAAGTTAAGGTAAGTAATGTGAAGGAAGAGTCATCCATTACCTATGCGATGAACCACCCATTACATGCCTGGACAGGCGAGAGCAAAGAGATCAACTCAGTTATCCTGACCGATGATGCCAGAAGCACCATTTTTCAGGTGGCCGTGTCTGCAAAAATCTCCACTTTCGACAGTAAAAATGCAAACCGCGATTCTCACATGATGGAGGTCACAGAAGCTTTGAAATATCCGAATGTCACCTTTGTAAGTTCTTCAGTGACCATCGAAGGCGGTGATTTTACCTCAACGGGAACCATGACTTTTCATGGCATCAGTCAACCGGTTGCTGTAAAAGGAAAATTTACCAAAGAGGGCAATAAACTTACTTTCACTGGAAATTTTCAACTTAAGATGACTCAATTCAAGGTGGATCCACCTTCGCTGATGGGAATCAGTACCAACGACGATTTCAAGCTGGATTTTAAAGTGGTTTATTAATAGTCGAAACTGCTTCCTCCAAGAAATTCCCTTAAAACAGATGTTGGCGGAATCTCTGTCTCAGGAATAAAACTAAAGTAGGAGGTAAATACCAAAAGCCTGACAGCCTCCGAATATTGGGTTTCATTCTCTTTGACGGTTTTTAGCAGGATATTGGCGTATTTTTTCAGGACAGCCAACTCATAAACCAGTGCAGAGTTAAAGATGATATCGGCGTTTTCCTGGTAAGGGAAGATATACTTCTCTTCGCCACGCCGCACACTGGGCCATCGCTGGATGGTTGTTGAGGCACTGTATCCCCTGTATTTCGCATCCCTGATCATTCTCCGCAACAACCGGTTATCGGTGGTTGGCACATAGGTGTGCTCATCTACCGAGATTTGAGTCAGTGCCGAGATGAAAATTTTATAGCATTTTCCCGGATCAATCATGGGGATCAATCCTGGATTGAGGCCATGAATTCCTTCAATGATCAGGATATTGTCTTTCTCCATTTGTAAGAAATCGTCCTTGAAAGTTCTTTCGCCTGATTGAAAGTCAAATCGTGGCATTTCAACCCTTTCGCCATTCATAAGTTTGACCATAACCTGGTTGAAGTATTTGATGTCAATCGCTTCGAGCGCCTCAAAGTCGAATGCCCCGTGTTCATCCAGTGGAGTGTGATCACGATCCACAAAAAAATCGTCAAGCGAAATTTGTATGGCATGCAAGCCATTGACTGCCAATTGTACGCTGAGCCGTTTGCTGAATGTAGTTTTTCCGGAACTTGATGGGCCGGCTATCAGAACCAGGTTGACCTTCTCGTGTCTTTCGGAGATGATGGTGGCTATCTCTGCAATCTTCTTTTCGTGCAAAGCTTCTGATACTTTGATCACATCTCCTGCACGACCGCTGGCAGTCATCTGGTTGAGGTGGGAAATGTCGTTCACCCCAAGAAGAGCGGTACGTTGCTTGTGTTCCCTGAAGATTCCAAACAATTTCTCCTGTTCGATGACTGGCTCCAGTTCATCCATGTCGTTCTGCTTGGGAAAACGGAGCAGCAGTCCGTCGAAATATTTTTCCAGACCAAATTTGCCAATCTGCCCGGTTGAGATGAGCTGATGGCCATAGAAAAAATTGTAATGACCGCCCAACTCAAAAATCGGTGCATACAACCGGCCATATCCTTTAAAAAGTTCCGCTTTCCTGGTAAGGCCCTCCTGTTCATATAGTTCAGTGGCCTTCTCTGTGGTCATTGCCTTGCGTTCGATAGGGAGGTTTTGGTGGATAAGGTTTTTCATCTCCTCTTTGACCTGCCAGATATCTTCTTCAGTGAGCTGATGGTCAAACTCTTCGATGCGGCAATAATAGCCCTTGGAGATAGCATGGTCGATCTTCAGCTTTGCTTCAGGCCATAGGTTTTTAACAGCGGCATAGAGGATGAATGAGAGGGTGCGAAGATAGAGCCGCTGTCCATCCCGATTGGCGTAATCGAAAAATTCGATCCGCTTGGGTTTGACCAGCTCAAAATCCATCGGTTTCACCCTGTTGTTTACGTAGGCCCCGCAGATGGGTCCTACCAGGGATATACCCATTTTTTTGGCAATTTCTGAAAGGGTGGTTCCTAACGGGAAGATGTCGCTTGTATCGGTATTGAGGCAGTAAATCTCTAAATTCTTCATAACTGAATCGTTTCTCAAATTTACTGAAAAAACTGGCCTGACAATTTGAACGGGCAAAAAAAAGCCCCGGGATGAAACCGGAGCTTTTATCGTATGATCGCATATTGCAATTATTTCTTGTCGATCTTGCTTTCCAGTTCGTCGAGACGATCGTTGGCAGAGTGAACCATCATGGTAATGCGAACAAAAGGACCTGCCAATAAAAACAAAGCCAGTGAAACGGCAAAACCATGCCATGCATAAGGTAGATCGGTATGCATTAAACTACAAACTATACCGGAAAGACCAATCAATGCTGCGATTATACCTCCCGGTACACCCAGCGGACACCTCAGTTTTTTCTTTGTTTCCATACTCAATAAGTTTTAAGTTTATTAATCAAATCTTGTTTCGAAGGTACTTCCCTGAAAACAATTTCATTGTTGATCAAAAGTGTTGGCACAGCATAAATGCCTAATTTCATGGTTCTTATCATTCCGGCAGGCATATTGGCCAGCGTGGTTTCGAACTTGAATTTCTCCCCAAATTCGGGCAAAACCGCTTGAAGCATGCGCTTCAGCGTCCTGCAATTTGGACAGGTTAAAGTATAAAACATTTCGATGATTATGGGATCTTTTTGATTCATATGTGATTCAACGAATTTAGTGGTTTTATGTTACATGTTGTGCAAATACTGAGGGGGAGACGGGGTGAGGGGGAGACGGGGCGAATGGATCTCCCAAAATTTGCTCAGCTTGTGAATTTGATTACAAAAATCGTTTTTAATTATTGTGATTGTGTTGATAAAATGCGATCGCCCCCTCGCCCTCTCTCCCCTTCGCCCCCTCTTTTTCACTGGGGTTTCAGTTCCTCCCTCAAATACTTAGCTGTATACGAATCCTCATTCTTCACCAACTCCTCGGGCGTACCGCTGCAAAGCAGCCTTCCTCCTTCGCGACCGCCTTCCGGTCCGATGTCGATGATGTGATCGGCCATTTTAATCACCTCCATGTTGTGTTCGATCACAATAACAGTATTTCCCCGCTCGACGAGCTTGTTGAGGACGTCCAGCAGCACACGGATGTCTTCGAAATGCAGTCCGGTGGTTGGTTCGTCCAGGATGTAGAGGGTTCGGCCCGTGTCTCTTTTGCTTAGTTCTGTAGCAAGTTTTACGCGCTGGGCTTCACCTCCGGATAGCGTAGTTGAAGCCTGGCCGAGGGTGATGTAGCCAAGGCCAACCTCATCGATTGTCCGCAATTTGTGAGAGATGGCTGGAATGTTTTCGAAAAAGGTGACCCCTTGTTGGATGGTCATATCCAATACATCGCTGATGGATTTGCCCTTGAACCTGATCTCGAGGGTCTCGCGGTTGTAACGCCTTCCGTTGCATTTGTCACAATGAACATAGACATCGGGCAGGAAATTCATCTCGATGGTTTTCAGTCCGGCCCCTTCGCAAGCCTCGCATCTTCCCCCTTTCACATTGAAGGAGAAACGACCGGGCTTGTAGCCTCTGATCTTGGCTTCAGGCAGTAAGGTAAAAAGCGTCCTGATTTCGGTGAAGACACCACAATAAGTCACAGGATTCGACCGGGGTGTTCGTCCGATAGGGGATTGATCCACCTGAACTACTTTATCGAGATGCTCGATACCAAGGATGGACTGGTATGTCAATGGATCGTCTATCGATTTGTAAAAATGCTGGCTCAGGATCGGAAGCAGCGTTTCGTTGATCAAAGTAGATTTTCCGCTTCCGGATACACCTGTCACACAAATAAATTTTCCCAATGGAAAATCTACATCGATCGACTTCAGGTTGTTCCCCGATGCTCCTTTTAGCGATAAAATTTTGCCATTTCCTGCCCTTCGAACTTTAGGAACCTTGATCTCTTTCTTGCCGGTTAGGTATTGTGAAGTGAGTGTGTCAATCTTCAACACTTCTGCTGGGGTACCTGCTGCAACGATCTCTCCGCCAAAGCGGCCTGCATTCGGCCCCATGTCGATCAGGTAGTCGGCTTGCAACATCATGTCGCGGTCGTGTTCCACCACGATGACCGAGTTGCCGGTGTCGCGCAGTTGCTGAAGCGACCGGATAAGCCGGAGGTTGTCGCGGTGGTGAAGTCCGATGCTGGGCTCATCCAAAATGTAAAGCACGTTAACGAGCTGCGAGCCTATCTGGGTAGCCAGTCGGATTCGTTGCGATTCGCCTCCCGACAGGGTAGCCGATGGGCGGTCGAGAGATAGGTAGTTCAATCCGACATCCAGAAGGAAACTTAATCGTGTAACGATCTCCTTGTTCACTTCAGACGCAATCTGCAGTTGCCGCTTGCTCATCCGCTCGCCAATGCCGGTAAAGAAGGAGGAGAGCTCGCTGATATCCATCATGGCAAGTTCAGCGATATTTTTTCCGTCAATTTTGAAGTGAAGCGGTTCCTTTTGTAACCTCTGACCATTGCAGTCGGGGCATTTGCAGGTTTTGTGAAACTGATCGGTCCATTTTTGGGCACTCTTGGAGAGGTTATCGCTCTTTTCGTTTACCACATATTTGACAATCCCTTCGTAGGTCATCGTGTAGTCGATGGAGCTGCCCAGCGGTGAATTTTTCAACTGGATCCGTTCGCCGGTTCCATGCAGGATGGCATTCATGGTCTCCTCATCGATCTCGCCGACAGGCGTCTTCATGGTGAAGTGGTATTTCTCGGCAAGTGCCTCCAGCTGCCAGAAGATGAGGGTATTTTTATAAGGTCCCAACGGTGCAATACCTCCCTGAATGATGGAAAGAGTTGGATCCGGGACGATTTTAGAAAAATCGATCTCGTTGATTTCTCCCAGTCCGTTGCATTTTTGGCATGCACCCTGGGGCGAGTTGAAAGAGAAACTGTGCGGAGCCGGATCGTTGTATGAGATACCGGTTGTGGGGCACATCAGGTGACGGGAAAAATAGCGAACAGAACCGGCATCGGGATCCAGGATCATCACAATGCCTTCCCCATGTTTCATTGCCCTGTCGAGAGATTCGCGGAGTCGTTTCCGGTCTTTTTCCTCTACTACCAGTTTGTCAATCACCATTTCGATGTGGTGACTCTTGTATCTGTCTACTTTGTACCCGTGTGTCAGCTCGACAATCTCACCGTCTACCCGTGCATGGAGAAATCCGCGCCTGCGTATCTGCTCGAAGAGTTCACGGTAGTGCCCTTTTCGCCCTTTGACGATGGGGGCCAGCAGGATGGTGCGTTTGTTGCTGTAATTTTCAAGAATAAGGTCGATGATCTGATCATCGCTGTATTTCACCATCTTTTCGCCGGTGTTGTAAGAGAAGGCTTCTCCTGCACGGGCAAAAAGCAGACGGAGAAAGTCGTAGATCTCAGTAACCGTTCCCACTGTCGACCTTGGGTTTTTGTTGGTCGTCTTTTGCTCTATCGAGATGACAGGACTCAATCCGGTGATTTCGTCCACATCAGGTCGTTCCATATTGCCAAGAAAGCTCCTGGCGTATGCAGAGAAGGTCTCGATGTACCTCCTCTGGCCTTCGGCATAAATGGTGTCAAAGGCAAGCGATGATTTCCCGCTGCCACTCAGTCCGGTGATAACAGTCAGCTTGTTGCGAGGAATTTCTACAGTTATATTTTTCAGGTTATGCTCACGGGCTCCCCTTACTACAATTTTCTCTCCGTCCATGTACTGATCTTTCAATATTTTATAATCCAAAGGTGCGGGTGCCAGGTTCAGGAATTTTGATCGAATAGCTCTTCCTGGAGGGGTTTTTAAGGTAGGACTGTCGAAGCCAGGGATTGAAATATTTTAAAATTTTGTAGTTGATACCTTGATTGTGAGCATAATTGGCGAGGTTCGATACACTGCCGGAAACAACAACTACTTTGCAGGAAAGAACAGGGTATTTCTCTTCTTCAGTAACTTTAAAGCCGTATTTTTCCGGATTTTCCAGGATTAGTTTCAAAGCAAGTATCCTATACACATACCTGGCTGTCTCGTCGTTAAGCTGCAGATCGAAATAATTTCTGCTGTCCTGCAACTCTGTTTGCCGTTTGATACCACTGATTCCCGCATTGTAGGAGGCTGCGACATTTACCCAGTTTCCATATAGATGGTACGCGTGATTCAGGTAGCGACAGGCAGCTTCGGTCGATTTTTCCGTATGGTAGCGCTCGTCTATCTCATTGCCGACTTCCAGTCCATTTTCCAGGGCCGCTTTTTTCATCAGCTGCCACAATCCTACTGCACCGGCGGGCGAAACAATCTTTTCCTGGAAACCACTCTCTGCCAGGGAGAGATATTTGAAGTCGTCGGGAATGTTGTTTTTCTTTAGGATCGGTTCGATCAGATGGAAATAGCGTTTTGACTTTTTCAGATAAAGGATCGTCTGCGACTGGAAATAGCTGTTGGCCAGAAGTTCCCTGTCAAGCGACTCGCGAATATCAAAATTTGTCAGAGAGATTGTCTCTCCGGCGAATACGATAGAGGTGGGCAGTTCAACCGGTGAATTATAGGCTTTTGGCGCTACCTCCTGCGGCTTAACCACCGGAGCAGAGTTGATAAACAACCCGAGCGAAATAACGCAAATAGCTATCAATGAAAATATTAGTACAAATTTGGTGTGGTGAATTCTATTCTTATCCATCTTTCGGTACTTTCGGAGTTAACAATTGGATTAATCTGCAAAGATACTTTTTTAAGGCGAAGGAGACAATTGATTGGAGGAAAGAAACGGAAAGAAAGAGGGAATGACTTGGACGACTTGGACGACTGGGACGACTGGGACGACTTGGACGAAGGGTGAGAGTGGGCGAACGAATTAAGGAGAGTCAGTCAGAAAGACTAGGGGATATGCAGATGCACCGGTCCCTGAGCGTAGCCGAAGGGGAATAAGCGATGAGGAGTGCGGGTCCCCGAGC
>JAVHPO010000341.1:0-1875 GCA_036170635.1 Prolixibacteraceae bacterium
TGAAATATACCGTCGAAGGAATCACAGATCCCGAAAGACAGAAAATATACCAGCATATATTGCTCTCCGCTTTCGAACTGGCTGATAGTTGTACAGATACATTGAGAATGAAATTTTCAAACTCCCTGGAATATCAGAAAAAACGCGGGTTCGTCCGCATAGCGCTTGACAATATAAATGACCACTTTTCCGCGCTCGAAACCTTCCACCTGGAGAATGAGCTTCGGTCGCTGATTGAGAACCCCACGCCCGACAAAAAAAACCAGGCAGATGAGGAGAGACATTACCAAAAGCTGATCAATCTTTTTTACCATTATTGGTTTAAAAACAAACTTTCGCACGAGGAGGTCCTGGCATTTATTCATTTTCTTCAAAATCAGCATATTCCGGGATATGAAAAGGCCTTTTTGATCTCATCTGTCACCCTTGGCCAGTTGCATTTATTTGATGAACAGAAGATCATGCTTCTCTTCGAAGGATATGAGTCGAGCCAGGAAGAGGTGAATCAGCGGTCATTAACAGGGTTGCTTCTTACACTTTATTATTACGACAAGAGGATATTTCTTTTCCCTGCCATTTCCGCCCGTCTCGCCCTGCTGAGCGAAAAAAAATCGTTCAGGCAACATCTTGAAAAGATTATTTTGCAGTTGATCGGATCAAAAGAGACTGAAAAGATCCAGCGTAAGCTTCAGGATGAAATCCTTCCTGAGATGATGAAATTAAGTCCGAACCTGAGAAATAAATTGAGCCTTGAGGCCATGCTTGGAGAAGGGTTGAACGAGGACAAAAATCCTGAGTGGCGGGATATTCTGAAAGATTCCCCCGGATTTATGGACAAGATGGAAGAGCTGAGCGAGATGCAGATGAAGGGGGCCGATATCTTCATGACCTCGTTCGCCAATCTGAAGAATTTCCCGTTTTTTAGTGAACTTACCAACTGGTTCGTCCCTTTTTACTCCCATCATCCCGATTTGATCAGAAGTTCTGCCAATGAAGATCTGCAGGTCAACCAAAAATTGTTCGACCTCTTGCTCAAAACGCCTGTTTTGTGCAATTCAGACAAATATTCCTTCTGCTTCAGCATGCAAACCATCCCGGCAGAATACAAAAAAATGATGTTCGACAACATGTCGGCTGAGTTTGATCAGTTGCTTGAAGCGGAAAGTGAGGATGAGATCATTGCACACGATAAAAAAGCGGAGGCCATATCGGGGCAATACATAAGGGATTTATACCGGTTCTGCAAACTTCATCCCCAGCGAGAAGGGTTCGTCGACATTTTCTCCTGGTCGTTCGATTTCCACAACAAAACAGTTTTTCGCGACCTTTTGCGTGAGGAGACGCAGCTGATGAGAAATATTGCTGAATTTTACTTTGCCAAGGATTATTATTTGGAGGCCGCTGAGATTTACATCATGTTGTTGCAAGATGATGATGAGGCCGAATTAATTCAGAAACTTGCCTTCTGTTACCAGAAGATGGAGAATTACGAACTTGCGCTCTCCTATTACCTGAAAGCAGATCTGTATGATCAAAACCGCACCTGGAATCACAAAAAGATTGCCTTGTGTTACAGGCATCTGAAAAAGCCCGATCTGGCACTGCACTATTACCAACAGGCCGTAGCGCTTGAACCCGACAATCTGGCCATCCATATCTCTATCGGCCATTGCCGGATGGAACTCAAACAATATGATGATGCGCTAAAATCCTATTTCAAAGTCGAATATCTTTCTCCGGGGAACAAGAAAATATGGAGACCCATTGGTTGGTGTTCACTGCTGGTAGGTAAGAAACAACAATCAGAAAACTATTTCAGCAAACTGGTGGAGGAGTCGCCCAACAAGTTCGATTTAATGAACATGGGGCATGTCC
>JAVHPO010000342.1:0-2040 GCA_036170635.1 Prolixibacteraceae bacterium
TTTATCCCGGTAGGGGAAGCTCTATTTTATCCACCTACCATATTGGAAAATGTAACTCCCGGTATGCCTGCTTACCACGAAGAGCTGTTTGGTCCGGTTGCGGTTTTGTACCGATTTAAAACAGAGGAAGAAGCCATCCGTATTGCCAACGACACTGTCTTCGGACTGGGCGCCGCTGTTTTTACTGCGGATCTGACCAAAGGCAAATTACTGGCTGAAAAGGGGATTGAAGCAGGATGCGTCTTTGTCAATGACTTTGTCAAATCTGATCCGCGTCTCCCATTCGGCGGCATCAAAGAGAGTGGATATGGCCGCGAATTATCAATGATAGGTATTCGCGAATTTGTAAATGTGAAGACGGTGGTTGTTAAGTGATATTCAGTTTAAATTAGTTGGAGTTATTATACTCCCGAAATACCCACGAGAATAATTTTACATCAGCCGAAAATGAATATCTGGGTATTCCATCAGACCATTGAAAAACAAATTTTATACTGATGAAAGATTCTTTTACATTTGCACCGACCTATGTGAACGCTAATGTTCTAACTAATTTATATTTAAAGGAATGCCACGTTTTTTGTCGGGGAAAGCAGTATATCGTTTGCGGTGGATTATTTTAGCCATCTTTTTTCTAGCCTTCTATATCTATTTCTTCGCATTTAACAAATTTCAT
Organism: Prolixibacteraceae bacterium; assembly: GCA_036170635.1. GTDB lineage: Bacteria > Bacteroidota > Bacteroidia > Bacteroidales > Prolixibacteraceae > CAINVV01. The sequence continues at coordinate 677 of JAVHPO010000342.1, forward strand.
CTGTTTTACTTAGAACAGACTCAACTATTTCGCTTTTCCGGTGATTATTTCATGCCTTTTCTTGAAAAGCCCGGAGAGTTTGTTTTTTACCTTGGCGAATTTTTAGGTCAATTTTTTGTAAATCCATATCTTGGTGCCGGAATTGTAACCCTGTTGGCAATTACCATCTGTTTTCTATTTCATTTAATTCTGAAAAAATTGGTGACCAATGCACTTGTATTGAGTTTAATTCCCGTCTTATTTATCGCAACTTTTCAGAGCAATCACCTATATAAAATTGGATTTACAGTCGGAATTATTTTAGCCCTTTCGTTTGCCTATGTCTATTTGCTGCTAACCAGTAATTTAAAGCGGTATATTATCGGTGGGATGGCTTGGCTCCTATTGTATCATCTATCGGGAGGTTTTGCACTATTTGCCTCTCTTTTGGCGATGCTTTTTGAGCTGTTTTATTTTAATTCAAAGACAAAATGGATTAAAAGTTTAGCTATCATACTTGTTTCAATTGGCTTTCCCTATTTGGCCTGGAAGTTCATTTATCTGATACCGTTTCAGAATGCCTGGTTTTATCCGTTCCCATTTTGGGGCGTTTCACGAATATCATTATTTGCAGCGTTACTCGCATATTTCCCGGTTATTGTTTTAATTCTTTCAGCTTATAAGCAAATCAGTAAAAAGGAAGCATGGGTTGTTTCATGGAATTACCTGTCAATACTAACCGGAAGTATAATAATCATTGTAGGGATTGTGCTTGTTAAAACTAAGGCCTACGATCCTAAAATAGAGCAATTTTTGGGGATGGATCACTATGTTCAAACAGAAGACTGGAGCAAGGTGGTCGGACTATCGGAGTCATATATCGGGGCTAATCAATTGGTTGTATATTATACCAATCTTGCTTTATACAAAACCGGGCAATTTGGTGACAGGATGTTTGATTTTCCGCAACATGGAATTAGCGGGTTGCGGTTGAAATGGACACGGGACGAAGTGACTCCGTTCTTTGGAGGGGAGGTATTTTATCATCTGAATTATATCAACGAAGCCAACCGATGGGCCTTCGAATCGATGATTGCAAATGGCTTAAATCCGCGTTCGTTAAAGCGAATGGTTATGACCAGTCTAGTTAATCGTCATTACGAAGTTGCTACGAAATATCTGAATATCCTGGATCAAACCATGTTCTACAAGGATTGGGCGACCAGATATAAAGCATATGTTACAGATACAACTCAAATCAGTCAAGACAAAGAACTGGCCGAAAAACGGCATTTTTTGGTAAAGCATGATTTTATTGCCTACGATTTGGGATTGGCTGAACTGTTGCAGGAACATCCGGATAACAAGATGGCGTATGAATATCA
>JAVHPO010000342.1:2140-9638 GCA_036170635.1 Prolixibacteraceae bacterium
GATTGGCTGAACTGTTGCAGGAACATCCGGATAACAAGATGGCGTATGAATATCAGATGGCTGCTTTTCTCCTGAAGAAGGATATTAAAAATTTTGCAGACAATATTTACCATCTGAGGGAATTTGGATACCGCGAAATCCCTGTCAATTATGAAGAAGCCCTTCTGTTTTGCATGGCTTATTTCAAAAGGGATCTGGTACCTGAAGGTTATTCAATTCGATCCTCGACAATTCAGCGAAAGAACGACTATATTGCCCAAATTTCCAGATGTGGCGGGGACCAGAATTTGGCTGCCAGGGTGTTATACAAACAATTTGGAAAAACGAGTTGGTATTATTTGCATTTTGCCGAACAAACCAATAATTAGTTATGGACCTGATAAATATTTCAATACTGAAGAAACAGGGACTTTTAATAATTTCAATCGTCTGGATACTTTTTACATCCTGTTCGAGCGACATTTCCAATTGTAGGGGAACAGATAAAAATGCGGTTATCTACCCCGACTATTCAGGGATTACCATTCCATGTAACATTGCCCCATTGAACTTTGTCGTAAAAGAGCCAGGGGATCAATATGTTGCTGTATACAAATCGAATGGTCAGGAGTTGTTTCGTGTTGGTTCAGGGGATGGGATCATTTCTGTTCCTTTCAGCAAATGGGAAGATCTGCTCAAAAAGGCAAAAGGTCATGAATTTACCATAGATATTTGCATAAGAAAAGCTGGCAGTTGGCTCAAATACAAAATTGTAACGAACGAAGTATCTGCTGATCCGATAGATAATTACCTGGTATATCGGTTAATTGAGCCCGGCTTTGAAACATGGAACAAAATGGGGATTTATCAGCGATGTTTAAATAATTTCGACGAAACCCCAATCATGGAAAACACGATGAGCGGTGGCAATTGTATGAACTGTCATTCCTTTTGTATGAACAATAACAACACCATGCTGTTTCACATGCGTGCGGAAAATGCCGGTACCTATATCTTCAAGGATGGTGTAATTGAAAAACTGGATACAAAGACAGATAGCACGATTGGGCCCGGAGTATATCCATCTTGGCATCCAGGTGGAAAATTCGTTGCTTTTTCGACGAACCGGATTGTTCAAACATTTCATGCCATTCCTGATAAGAAAATTGAGGTGCTGGATACGTTGTCGGATGTTGTCGTTTACGAGCTTCAATCGCACACTATTTTTACAGTTCCTTCGATTGCATCCAAAGGTCGGCTGGAGACATTTCCAACCTGGGCCCCGGATGGAAAATCGCTCTACTATTGCAGCGCCAAAGCTGTTTCGCCCAAAGAATACAAGAATATAAGGTACGATTTGCTTCGGATTTCTTTCAACCCAGAAAATAACAGCTTTGGTTCTGTTGATACCGTGTACACAGCAGCTGAACTTGGGAAAAGTGTATCGTTTCCGCGCGTTTCGCCCGATGGGAAATATGTGATGTTTTGCCTGTCTGATTACGGAAACTTTAGTATCTGGCATCCGGAGAGCGATTTATACCTGGTCAATCTGGAAACAAAGGAAATTTCAAAACCTGAAATTAACAGCGCACAATCTGAAAGTTACCATACCTGGTCGTCCAGCGGACGATGGCTCGTTTTTAGTAGCCGCAGGCTAGACGGACTTTATACAAGGCCTTATTTTTCGCACATGGATAGCACTGGCAACTTCTCCAAACCATTTATTTTACCGCAAAAGGATCCGTTGTTCTACGATCGGTTCCTAAAATCATACAATATTCCTGAATTGGTAAAGTCAAAAGTCAACCTTGACCCACGGATCATTTCCGGAGCGCTCAATAAGAAACCGATTAAAGCTAAATTCAGTTCAAAATTTTAAAATTAATATGGGAATAGTAAAACCTTGCTACAAGGTAATTGTGCCAAAAGTAGAAGGAAATTTCGGTATACAATGGGAAAGTTGTTTCAGTGAATTACCAGACTTAATACAAAATGCAGGATATAAGCCCTTTAGAATATGTGTTTTTATACATACGATCGATGAAACGGATTACAATGCCAAATGTGATGTAATCCGTACCGCATTTGGTCGCCTGGATAATGGGGACAAACTACCACTTAGCGTCATTCCGCAATCACCCGAAGAACCCTATGATGTAGCAATTGAACTTGGAATGGTCAGCGAAAAGGAGGGGATTGTACAATATCATTCAGTTGAAGGCATCAACTATTGTACGATTATTTCGGACGAACTTATGGAATTATGGATGGTTGGCGCTATGTCGACTGGAAAATTCGATAACAAGTTTGAATCGGCTGACAACTCCTTTCAGAAACTGAAATCGGTCTTGAATAGTTCAGAAATGAATTTTGACTCGATTGTCCGGCAATGGAATTATGTCGGCGGAATCCTGGAATCCAGTTCTGTCAGGGGAAGTATCTTGCAGCACTATCAAGTATTCAATGAAGTGCGAAATTCGTATTATACACAATATCGCAAAAGTTCAAACTTTCCGGCTGCCACGGGTATTGGGATGAATTCAGTTCAGGTTGGCATCGATTGTTTTGCCATTGGAAAACGTTCAAATATTCAAATCATACCAATCAGTAACCCAAATCAGGAGGATTCTTACCATTACGGGCAGGATGTATTGGTTGGCGATCCTACCATTCAGAAACAACCGCCACAATTCGAAAGAGCTATACTTTTAAAATCAGGAACAACTTCAAGGCTCATTATTTCGGGCACGGCATCTATTGTTGGGCAAGAAACAATAGGAATCGGCGATGTTGAGCTCCAAACAAAAATTACTATTAACAATATCGAAATATTGGCTTCCCAGACAAATTTAGAAACTCATTGTTCTAACCTCGCTGAATATCCTGATAAATATAGCTATCTGAGAGTTTACGTGCGAAAAAGGAGCGACATAAGTGTGGTAAAAAGAATCTGTAAAGAACATTTTGGCAATGTTCCAACATCTTTTGTTCAGGCCGATATCTGTCGTGATGATTTATTGCTGGAAATTGAAGCCGAAAAAATGAATGTTCCGGTTACGCTTAGCTTGAAACCTTCTTTCTAAATACTTGATATGAACTCCTCTGGTTAACTGATCAATAGTGATAAATATAATCAGAAATTGATTTTATCGAATTAAAAGATACATTTGATAGAACTTAAGCATCGAAGTTTTCTACTTTCATCCTGAATGATGAAATTTATAGTTCTTAAACATTTGGTAATCTGCACTTACATGCCGTCGTTGTGATGTAGTAGCATGAACTTACCAATTGAATGGCAGGGTAATTTTAAAGGGTATAATTTTTTAATTCAATTTATAAGAAAGAACAATGCCTTTACAGAATATTTTGACCAGGCTAACGGCAATCATCGTTGATGATGAGCTGTATGGAAGAGAAAACCTTAGGAAAATCATTGAAGAATATTGTCATGAGGTAGAAATTTTAGGGTGTGCAGATTCCGCCATTAGCGCCAAGGAACTGGTGAGGTTGTATGAACCTGAGGTTGTATTCCTTGATATTAACATGCCGGTTCTTGACGGATTTGATTTTCTGAGTGAATATGATGACAGGTGCTTTATGGTAGTTTTTGTGAGTGCACACGAAGAATTTGGCATCAATGCGGTAAAATCCGGAGCTTCAGATTATCTTCTAAAACCTATCAATATCAAAGAACTGAAGCAGACCGTGAAAAAACTTCTTTCGCTTAAGGGTAAAAGACAAGAAACAGAAACGGTATTTGAAAGTGATAAATTGGTAATCCCTGCTGCGCATGGCTTTGATTTATTGGCTTTTGATGACCTTATCAGGCTTGAAGCAGATGGTTGCTATACCAAAATTGTTGTCAAAGGGGAGAAGAATAAAATAGTCTGCCGCACTTTAAAAGAATTTGAAGATACTTTACCCAAAGATCGCTTTTTCAGAATTCACAAATCACATCTGATCAATTTGAAGTATTTAAAAGATTATTCAAATTTTGGCGGCAATTATGTGACCATGACAGATGGCAGCAAAGTAGAAATATCACGTCGGAAGGCACCGGAATTTATCAAAAAAGTCAAAGCCATGCTTAATGTTGTCTGAATATGCTTAACCGATTGATATTAACAGCCTCTGTTTTCCTCTTTCAGTTTGCCCAACTTTATTCGCAGACACCATCCTATTATCATTATACACCATCAAACGGACTGGCTTCCTCAACAGTTTATCAAATAATTCAGGATCGAAACGGTTTTATCTGGTTTGCCACTATCAACGGTATAAGCAGGTTTGACGGAAAACGATTTAAAACTTTTAGAACCAATGATGGTCTTAACTCCAACTCAATTACCTCTCTTGCAGAAGGTGAAAACGGCGAAATTTTTATCGGTAATTACGAAAAAGGAGTTAATATCTTAAGAAATGACCGTATTGAAAATTTCTGCAGTGAAATTGGCGGTAAGGGTTTTGCAACCTCTTATCTATTGGTCGCCAATCGGGGAAAAGAAAAACAAAAATTGTACACCTACCGAAGCTGGGGCTCCATCAATATTTTAGACACAAAAGAAACCGGTACAAGGTTGAACTATTCCATCTCCATTTATCCTCAACATATAACCAAACTGGAAAAGTTGCCCAATGGGAAATTGGTCATGCTGACAACATCAGGAATGTACAATTTTAATCATAATATTCTAACCAAACTGGCAATTAAGGGATTGCCTGATACCATTGTGTATTGCCTTGCCAAGGGGGACGGTGGCAGTTACTTTATTGGAACGAAAGGGATGATCTTCAAAATAAAGGAGAATCAAATTATTGATAAGTACAGGATAAATATTGCCGGGAACAATGAGGTCGTTTCTATCCTTCACGACCGAAACGGTAATTTGTGGTTTTCGATCATGAACAATGGTTTCTTTTTAATCCCAAAAAATTCAGATCAGATCATTGACGTTGGGGCAAAAATGGACATGAAGAATACGCTGGTTAATAGCTATCTTGAAGACAATGAGGGGAATATCTGGATTAGCACATTTGGCAAAGGTGTTTATTGCCTGAATAATCTTTATTTAAAAAGCTACAATGAGAAAGATGGTCTGAGCAATAACAATGTTTATGCCATCGGCAAAGAAAAGTCGGGAAAAATTGTCATAGGAACGTTTAATGGAATAAATATTTTAGACAATGGCAACTTCATACAGGTTCCTGCCAATTTAAAACAAACTTTAACAGAAAACATAAGCAGCATTGCCAACATTGATAACGAATTTTATATCTGTGGTTCTTTTGGAAGTAACAAAATGATTGATCTTATCTTCCATGGAATTAAGCTTCATTTGATGCAGCAGGCTTCATTTTGCAAAAGAAGCAACGGCCAGTATGTATTTGGACAATGGGGTAATTCCGTACAAATTAACAACGAAATAAATTATATGAGCGGGGGGCTTGCCAGTTGTTTTGTAATTGGCGATAGCATCAAAATTAACCGCATCAACGCAATTTTTGAGGATTCCAATAAGAATATTTGGATTGGTACAAATTTAGGCCTGTGCAAATTATCTTTTCTTCCTGAAAAATCCACAAGGCGCCAATTCAAGAAGACAATATTCCCCGGCAATGCCATATTGAACTCAAAAATAAGCTCAATCACGCAGACTGATGGAGCCAGTCTTTGGATTACCGGCGAAAAAGGAATTGCTCAGTTGAATCTTAAAGATGACTCAATTAAATCCTATTCAAATAGGAATGGGTATGATCTAACCGCTTCCACATCGCTTGTCCGGGATAACAAGAATAGACTTTGGATTGGAAACATGAAAGGGCTTTATTTATTTGAAAAGAATTCTATTAAATTACTGAACACCCAAACAGGCCTGCCTTCAGATGAGATTTACTCTCTTTATTACGATTCTGAAAAGAATTATTTGTATGTAGGCACGAGTAATGGGATCTCCATTCTTGATATCAATGCGTATGAAAATTATGTTCCTCTCTCACTTAATGTTAAAATAATGAGTGTAAAGGCAAGTGATTCCATTTATGTTAACTATAACGATTTAATTTTTAAACCTGAACAGAAACATGTTTACATCGAATTCATGGCTTTAAGCTTTTCTTCGCCGGGTGCTGTAAAATACAGATACAACCTGAATGGTGAGTGGAATGAGACAGCCAATGATTTTCTGGATTTTGTTTCCCTTGAGAAAGGAAAATACGAATTGGATATTATGGCAAAATCCCAAAATAGTGAGTGGGGAAAACCGTGCAGCATCCTGTTTGAGGTTCAGCCAGCCTATTATGAAACATTCTGGTTTAAGCTTGGGAGAATATTACTTCTGTTATTTGTCTCTGTCTCCCTGGTAACCTGGTGGTGGAGAAGGAAAAACAGCAAAATCAGAAAGGATTTGGAGTTAGCCGAAAGAATCAATGAACTCAAGCACCAGGCTTTGTCTTCAATGATGAACCCCCATTTTATTTTTAATGCCCTCAACTCGGTACAGTACCTGATCAATTGCAAGAGGAATGAAGAGGCGAATGATTATATCGCCATGATGGCCAAATTGGTAAGAAGGAATCTTGACACGGCAGGTAGTGGATTTATTCTCCTGGCGGATGAAATTATCCGACTGGAACTTTATCTCAATCTTGAAAAGCTTCGATTTCAGGAAGGATTCTCCTGGGAGATTTTCACCGGGGCCGATGTAAACAAAAATTTCATTATGATTCCGAACATGATCATCCAGCCATTTGTGGAAAATACGCTTTGGCATGGGATCATCAATGCCGGAGGAAAGGGACTGGTCACCATTTCATTCGCATTTGAAGAGGTTGATATTGATGCAACCCTTTGCCGATCGTTGGTAATAAAAATTAAAGATAATGGCATCGGAATAGGTGAAGCAAAAAGGCACAAAAAAGAAGACCATATTTCAAAGGGAATAGAGATAGTCGAGGAACGCCTCCGGCTCCTGAGTACAAAAATGCAGTTACCAAAGCCGATCATACTGGAAGATCTGAATAACCGGAACCACAACTCCCATGGAACAGAGGTTATTATTTCCCTCCCGCCTCCACTCTATAAAATCTTAGCGTCCTAAGCACCCACAACATTCTCGTTACCGTTAAATTAAAATCCCTACCGTTCGTTTACCAATATCCTCCGCAAGTTTGTTTGCTATTGTGGCAGGGAATCCTCATTTGTAGATTTATTCTAAAAGTATAAGTCTACCTATGATCACAATCGAAAAGCTGTTGAATTTCTTTTCCCCAAAGCCTGTGAAGAACTCCCCACTTCTTATCATTAAACAGGATTCATCTGATGTCAATATAAAGGAGTACAAATCCATTGAAGAGGCCATTGCTGATCTGGAAAACGATCCGAATGTTCCATCAGATAAAATAGAAAACCTAAAATCATCATTGAAACAGCTAAAGAACAAAACGTCAATCAGAATCAGGAATGGGGAGATAATAATCTAACCGATAGAATGACCCGGTAGGTAGTGGCATCATTTCA
>JAVHPO010000343.1:0-9626 GCA_036170635.1 Prolixibacteraceae bacterium
TTTTAGCAACAAAATTCTCTTTTTTTATCCTAATCTTTTTATGGTTTGCTGTCGACATCGCCTTGGTTCACTCCCGTTTCAGCACCAATACCTTCCCAACCTGGGATTTGGCCCAGCCATTCCGCATGATAGCCCACAACGGCGAGATAAACACCATCAAAGGCAACCGCCAATGGATGCATGCACGTGAATCCCTATTGGAATCCGCACTTTTTGGGGATGAGATCGATAAACTCTATCCGATTATTGAGCCGGGCAAATCAGATTCTGCCTCGTTCGACAATACCCTTGAGTTTTTACACATGACGGGACGCAGCATGCCGCACTCCTTGTGCATGATGATCCCCGAATCTTTCAATGAAAAGAATCCGATTCCTGAAAGCCTGAAGGCCTTCTATGAATACCACTCCACCTTGATGGAGCCATGGGATGGTCCGGCTTCCATGGTATTCTCTGATGGAAGATACATTGGCGGCACCCTCGATCGCAACGGACTAAGGCCCTCCAGGTATGTAATTACCAAGAATGACCTGATTGTCATGGGTTCGGAGGTAGGCGTACAGGTCTTCAAACCCGAAGAGATCAAAGAGAAAGGACGCCTGCGTCCGGGTAAATTGTTGCTGGTCGATACCCAATTGGGGATCCTGATTCCTGATAAGGAGGTAAAAGCCGATCTCAGCAGGAGAAATCCATACTTCAACTGGCTCAAAGAGAACAGACTGATGCTCGAGGACATCGTAGTCAAACAACGCGTTCCTTCAAACATGGGCGACCAGTTTGGGGTTTACAGCAAAGTCTTCGGGTACAGCAAAGAGGAGATGAATGTGTTGATCAAAGAGATGGCCGAAACAGCCAATGAACCAACCAGTTCGATGGGAAACGACACCCCTTTGGCCGTCTTTTCCGATAAGCCTAAGCGGTTTTTCAGCTATTTCCGTCAGCTATTTGCGCAAGTTACCAATCCACCGATTGATCCAATCCGGGAAGGACTGGTGATGTCGTTGACAAACTACATTGGTTCACTCAGCAGCAACATCCTGGATGAAACGCCCAACCATTGCAAACTGATCAAATTTGAAAGTCCGATCATCACCAATACCGACCTTGGAAAAATCAAGGACATGAAGCACGAAGTGTTCTCCCATGTTACCATTCCAATGGTTTTCCCTATCAAGGAAGGTGTGGAAGGCTTCAAAAAAGCTTTCAAAAAGATGCTCGAGAATGCGGAGAAAGCGGTGGATGAAAAGAAGAACTTTATCATCCTTACCGACCGTACCATCTCTGAGGATCTGGTACCTATCCCCTCTCTCCTATCGGTTGCAGCGGTTCACCACCATCTGATTAAAATGAAAAAAAGGATGCAGATCGGTATCCTGGTAGAGAGCGCCGAACCACGCGAAGTGATGCATTTCGCCCTGCTACTTGGTTATGGGGCCAGTGCCATTAATCCATACCTTGCCTTCGGTGCAATCAGTCATCTTGTCAAATCGGGTGAGATCAAACTGCCTTACGCTGAGGCACGAAAAAATTACATCAAAGCCATCGACAAAGGGCTGCTGAAAGTGTTTTCAAAAATGGGCATTTCCACACTTCGTTCTTATCACGGATCCGAACTTTTCGAAGCTGTTGGCGTGAGCGATGAACTTATCGAAGAATACTTCAAAGGAACCGCTTCCCGCATCAGCGGTGTTGGTTACAAAGAGTTGTTTGAGGAAGCTGTGATGTTCCACAAGGATGCCTACAGCAAAGATCAGAAAAAGGTAATATTTGACACCAACGGCGAATACCACTACCGCAACAACGGCGAACACCATGCCTGGAATCCTGAATCCATTGCCTTACTCCAATGGGCAACCAAGACAGACAATTACGATGTCTTCAAAAAATTCAGCGCCCTGGTAGACAAACAAAACAGGAAACCCGCATTTGTAAGGGGTGCCCTGCAATGGAAAAAAAATCCAATTCCACTCGATGAAGTTGAACCAATTGAGGCTATTCTGAAACGTTTTGTCACCGGCGCCATGTCATACGGCTCCATCTCGAAGGAGGCACACGAGGCATTGGCTGTGGCCATGAACGAAATCGGAGGCCGAAGCAACACCGGTGAGGGCGGCGAGGATCCTGATCGTTTCGGAACTGAACGCAATTCAAAAATCAAGCAGGTCGCTTCAGGGCGTTTCGGGGTAACCAACAACTACCTGATGAACGCCGAAGAGCTACAGATCAAAATTGCTCAAGGAGCTAAACCTGGCGAAGGTGGACAATTGCCTGGTTTTAAGGTCAATAAAATTATTGCCAAGACGCGTAATTCAACTCCGGGTATCACGCTGATTTCACCTCCCCCCCACCATGACATCTATTCAATTGAGGATTTGGCACAGTTGATATTTGATTTGAAAAATGTTAATCCGAAGGCCAAAGTATCTGTCAAACTGGTTTCCGAAACCGGTGTAGGAACGATCGCTGCCGGTGTGGCCAAGGGTTTTGCCGATATCATTACCATCAGCGGATGCGAAGGGGGAACAGGCGCCTCGCCTGCAAGTTCGATCAAACATGCCGGTTTGCCTGCCGAATTCGGCATCGCCGAAACACAACAAACCCTGGTGATGAACAATCTCCGCGGAAGGGTCAAACTGCAGGTTGATGGTCAACTGAAGACCGGCCGTGATGTTGTCATCATGGGGATGCTGGGAGGTGAAGAGTTTGGTTTCTCTACCGGAGCGCTGATCTCCCTGGGTTGCATCATGATGCGCAAATGCCACCTCAACACCTGCCCTGCCGGGATTGCCACGCAGAACAAAAACCTGCGAAAAAGGTTTCTCGGCCGTTCTCAATACGTGATCAATTTCTTCCATTTCATAGCCAGGGAAGTCCGTGAATACATGGCCGAAATCGGTGTTCGCACCTTTGATGAACTGGTTGGTCGTTGCGATCTGCTGGAAGTCAATCCTGAGGTTACCAATTGGAAAATGAAGAATGTCAATTTCTCCAAATTCCTCTATCTTCCTGAGGAGGCCAAAATCTATCCGATCCGCAATACACATCCCAACACCAAAGAACTGGATGATGTATTGGACCGCACCCTGATCCGCGAAGCAAACAAAGCGATCAAAAATGGCGAAAAAGTGTGGATTGGCCACAACATCAACAACGTGATGCGAACCACGGGAGCCATGCTGTCGGGTGAAATTTCGAAAAGATACGGAGAAGTAGGTTTGCCAAAAGACACCATTAACTGCACCTTCAAAGGTTCGGCCGGACAAAGCTTCGGCGCCTTCCTGGTCAAAGGGGTCTCCTTCAGGCTGGAAGGCGATTCGAACGACTATCTTGGTAAAGGGTTATCGGGAGGAAAAATAGTGGTTGTTCCTCCGATTGGCAGCACCTTCGAACCACAAAACAACATCATTGTCGGCAATACCAATTTGTATGGCGCAACTGGCGGTGAGGTATACATCAAAGGTGTGGCCGGCGAACGTTTCTGCGTCCGTAACTCAGGAGCAAAGGCTGTCGTTGAAGGAACCGGCGACCACTGTTGCGAATACATGACAGGTGGCCGCACGGTGGTTTTGGGCACCACCGGACGAAATTTTGCCGCCGGAATGAGCGGAGGCGTTGCTTATGTACTGGATGAAAACGGTGATTTTGATTATTACTGCAACAAAGGACTGGTTGAACTTGGACCCGTTGAGGACAAAGCTGATATTCAGGAACTTCAGGAGTTGATCCAGAAACATCTGCTCTACACGCAAAGCAATCAGGCAGAGAAAATATTGACCAACTGGGAAGAGTATCTTCCAAAATTTGTCAAAATCATTCCACTTGAATACAAAAAAGTATTGAACGAAGCGAAACTGAAAGAGGTAAAACGGAAGCTGGAAATGGCTGAAGATGCACCGAATATCAGAGAGTGATAAAGGATAAAGGATAAAGTTAAAAGGATAAAGTAGGGATGGCCCTATGTGGCCATCCCAATGCTAAAATTCAAGATTAAATTTCGATTGAGATGGGAAATCCAAAGGGTTTTATAGAGATAGAGAGAAAATTGAGCGGATATCGTCCAGTTAGTGAACGAACAGGTGATTTTGGGGAGGTGGAGCAAACCCTCGACGATCCGGATCGTATCAACCAGGCATCGAGGTGCATGGATTGTGGTGTTCCATTTTGCCACTGGGCCTGTCCGGTAGGGAGCAACATCCCCGAATGGCAGGACGCCGTTTACCGCGGCAAATGGGACGAGGCATACCAGATTTTACACAAGACCAATAGTTTTCCTGAGTTTACCGGTCGCATTTGTCCGGCTCCCTGTGAAAAATCATGCGTATTGGCCATCCATGACGAGTCAGTCACCATCCGTGAAAACGAGTGTTCCGTCGTGGAACATGCTTTCGACCTGAACCTGGTACACCCGAATATTCCTGAGAAAAGAACTGGAAAAAAGATTGCCGTAATAGGTTCAGGACCTGCAGGTCTGTCGGCTGCTGACCTGCTAAACCAGGCAGGCCATACGGTAACAGTCTTTGAGCAGGATAACGCGATCGGCGGCTTGCTCCGGTATGGCATTCCCGATTTCAAACTGAACAAAGGGATTATCGACCGTAGGATTGACCTGTTTGTCAAAGAGGGAGTCATTTTCAAACCAAATACAAAAGTTGGAGTGGATATCAGCGAGCAGGCTCTTTTGGCCGAATTTGACGCTGTTTGCATCGCTTGCGGAGCCATGTTGCCGCGCGATTTGAAAACAACTCCGGGACGTGATTTGAAAGGGATCTATTTCGCCATGGATTTCCTCAAACAACAGAATAAGGTAGTGAAAGGAGAAGCGATCTCCGATGTTGTCAGAATTCATGCAAAAGACAAAAAGGTATTGGTGATTGGTGGCGGCGACACCGGTTCCGATTGCGTTGGCACCTCAATCCGTCAAAAAGCCACCTCAGTAACCCAAATCGAGATTCTTGATAAACCTTCAGACAAAAGAGCTGAAGACAACCCCTGGCCTTTCTGGCCCAATACATTGCGCACCTCCAGCTCGCACCTTGAAGGCTGTGAAAGACGCTGGTCTTTGAATACCCGCCGTTTTATCGGCGAAAACGGGGTATTAAAGGCAGTGGAGGTTGTTAAGGTAGAATGGACAAAAAACAACGGACAAATGTCCATGAGGGAGATTCCGGGTACGGAAGAGATCATCGAAGCCGACCTGGTGATGTTGTCGCTTGGGTTCCTCTCTCCGGTGCACGAAGGTTTGCTTGACGCTTTGAAAGTAGATTACGATGCACGCGGAAACATCAAGGCAACAGATTTTGCAACAAGCGTAGACAAGGTATTCGTTGCAGGTGATGCCACACGCGGCGCCAGTCTGGTGGTCCATGCCATACGGTCAGGCAGGGATGCAGCCATGCAAATTCACGAATTTGTAGCAAAATAGAAGATTCAAATACTGTTGCAGCCGACCCCGTTATTCTAATGATGGGGTCTACCGTTATATACCAGCATTTTACTGTAAGTCAAATAAATGATTTTCACCACAATAGGCACATAGAACACAGTAGACCCTATTGTGTCCTATGTGCCTATTGTGGTGAATTTTAAGAGACTTGAAAAGAGACAACAAAGATCCATCTATTCATATTAGGATCCACTATCGCATATTGAGGGACAACATGAGTATAATCTTTTAGCACTGACTTACTGCTAAATATCATTAGTTTCTATCCTATTTTTTGGATATTTTTGACATGCTGGGAAAAGAGAGGTTCCCAGCAATTCCAAACTATCGCCTTTGTATTTACAACCGAACATATTGAAAAAATAATCATGAGAAAGAATCTGCTCACACTACTTGTCGCTATCACTATGACCTTGGTCAGCCATGGACTATTTGCCCAAAACAAACCCATTGAGAAAGTTGATTACCGCCTGGCGGAAAGGTTTTCTCCCACGAAAATCAGCAAGATGGTATTTAGTACTTCGGTCGTGCCAAAATGGCTCAAAACCGGAGACCAGTTCTGGTATTCCGACACTACTTCCGAAGGGGTGACCTATCATCTGGTGGATTTGGATAAACGAACAAACGTATTGCTTTTCGACACCCACAAAATGGCTGCCATGCTGACCAAAATAACAAAAGACCCTTACGATTGGCAGCACCTCCCTCCTATCAAACCCAAGTTTAAAAAGAACGATACCGTTTTTCAATTTGATGTAACGAGCTCACAGGATGAGGAGAAGAAAAAGGAAGAACCGAAGAAAGATACAACGCTTGTTGCCAAAAATAGTGACAAGTTGAAAAAAGTGACCAAAACAGAAAATGACAAAGAGAAAGACAAGGTAAAAAAGAAAGTTTTTCATCTCGAATATAACCTGAAAACTGGCGAACTCGACCAGATCAAGGATTGGAAAGAGGAGAAGGATAACCCCGACTGGGCCAACATATCCCCCAACGGCGAATACATCTTTTTTTCACGTGATTACAACCTCTGGTGGATGGACAAGGAGAACTACCAGAAGGCGAAAAAGGATGACAAGGACAGTACAGTCGTTGAACATCAGCTAACTACAGACGGGTTAAAGGACTATGCCTACGGTGGCGGTTTCACGGCTACGGAGAATGATGACGAAAAAAAGATCAAAGAGGAGAAGAAAAAACGCAAAGGCGCCTACATCAGCTGGTCGCACGATTCGAAAAAGTTTGCCCTGATCCGGAATGACAGCCGGAAGGTAAAAGATTTGTGGGTCATCAATGTGCTGAAAGAACCGCGCCCCGAACTGGAGACCTACAAATACCAGATGCCGGGAGAAAAAGAATCACCCCAGGATGAATTGTGGGTTTTTGACATGACCAGTAAAAAAGGCAAAAAAATCCCTGTCGACCAGTTCAAGGACCAGACCCTTTCCATCCACCGCGCCAACCTGACTTACAAAGAAAAACTGGAAGATTATGTACCAAGCACCTGGTTATCGGATACATCTGACAAACTTTATATTACCAGAAGAAGTCGCGATCTCTACCGGACAGATATTTGTTCGGTCAACACGGAAACAGGGGAAACCAAGGTACTGATCGAAGAGCGGATGAATACCTATATCGAGACCAAAAGATTGTTCACTGTCAACGGAGGCAAGGAGTTCATCCACTGGTCGGAAAGGGATGGGTGGGGCCATTATTATCTCTATGATGAAAACGGCGCGCTGAAGAACCAGATCACCTCCGGTCCGTGGCATTGCGGCGATATCGTTGATGTTGACGAAAAAGCCAGGGTGCTCTATTTTGTAGCCAATGGACGTGAGACCGACGAAAACCCCTACTACGAGCATCTCTACCGGGTTAACCTTGATGGATCCGGTCTCCAGTTGCTGAACGCCGGAAATTTTACCCATACCATGGAGATGAGCGATACTTACCGTTATTTTATCGACAACTATTCGAGGGTCAATTCGGCTCCCCAGTCGGAGTTAAGGGATAACACCGGAAAGTTGGTGATGAAACTGGCCACATCCGATTTGCGAAACCTCTTCGCCGCTGGATACAAATTTCCGGAGCCCTTTAAAGCCAAGGCCGCAGACGGCATTACTGACATTTTTGGGGTGATGTACAAACCGTTCAATTTCGACTCGACAAAAATGTACCCGCTGATTGAATATGTCTATCCCGGACCACAAACGGAGGCGGTCAACGCGGCATTTTCGAGCAAAATGGACCGCACCGACCGGGTTGCGCAACTCGGCTTTATCGTGATCACGCTAGGCAACAGGGGCGGTAACCCCAACCGCTCCAAGTGGTACCATAACTACGGCTACGGCGATTTAAGGGATTACGGGCTTGCCGACAAAAAATATGTCGCCGAGCAGCTCGCAGATAAGTACAAGTTTATCGACATTACCAGGGTTGGCATAACCGGTCACTCGGGCGGAGGGTTCATGTCAACGGCGGCTTTATGCCAGTACCCTGATTTCTATAAAGTTGCAGTCTCCTCGTCGGGCAACCATGAGAACAACATCTACAACCGCTGGTGGAGTGAAACGCACAATGGGGTGAAGGAGAAACTGAACGAACTAGGAGAGACACAGTTCCTGTATGAAATTGAAAAGAACACTGCGCTGGCCAAGAACCTGAAAGGCAAATTGTTGCTGATCACCGGGGATATAGACAACAACGTCCATCCCGGGAATACCATTCGTATGGCCAATGCGTTGATCCGCGCCAATAAGCGGTTCGATTTCTTCATGATGCCCGGCCAACGACATGGCTACGGCGATCAAACAGAATACTCCTTCTGGCTGAAGGCAGACTATTTTTGCAAGCACCTGATCGGCGATTACTCGATCAGCACCGATATTTTTGAGATGAACAGAGAGACGCAAATGACGCCGGGAAAGTAAAAATTTACTCTTTTTCTTTCTTTCTCAAATTCATTTCACTTTCTTTCCGGTACACTTCTCCACGTGAAAGAAGAAGTTCAAAAATGACAACCTGATCAACAACCCTAAAAAAAAGAACTAATCGGTAATCCCCCATTTTTAGGCGATAGCAGTGTTGAAAACCAACCATCTTTATACAGTTTGTCAAGTCAGCCACTTCATTTGCCTGCATAACCTCGACAATAATTCTCTGCAATGAAATTTTATATTTGCCGGTAAGCTTATGCGCTGCTTTTACAAACTGTTTGGAATACTCCACATTCATCAGTACAGAATTTATTTTTTAATGGATCCCGCACTTGCGGGAGAACTCGCAAATGAAATACCCATGAGAATATTTTCACACCAACCGAAAATGATTATGTGGGTATTCCATCTGACCTTAAAAAAACAAAATATAAACAGATGAAATATTCATCCATTTTTGTCCCGGGCCTCGGGATGCTCGTTTCATAATCCAAGCCAATTTTCAAATGTTGCCTTTTCATCACCAGAAACAATTTCCTGACTTTCCGGATCCTTCATAAATTCGCGGTAGATTCTTTCCTCAGAAAGCATCTTGGCTTCATCATCTAAAATAGTTTCGATGAAAGATTTAAGATTTTTGCCGTTTGCGGAAGCTAATATAGACAAGGCACGGAAGGTTTCTTCCGAAAGGTCAATGTTTTTTCTCTTCTTATTAGATAATGTGATTGTACTCATGTTTTTTTCGTAAATATACATCGTATACATGAGATATACAATTAATTTTAAATATTCTCACGCTGGTTTAGCTTGAATCAATCGGAAGGGTTGTTCCACATCGGTTAACCGCATTTTCCCATTGGGTGCCATCATTTTCAAACCGTTACAATTTATTACGGGTTTAGTATGGCAATTTGCTTATAGCCCAGTAGTGATTTCAATTGGGTAATGGCAATGGCATTCAACTGCCTTATCTTCCGGGTTTTGAAATTATTCCCACTGCATTGGTCTTTTCAATCCATTGTCTGGACGACAAAACAAATCCATTGCTTCGACTCTCATTTTTAATGTTACGGAATTCAGTAACATTAAAAATTGGGTTGTTCATTTTTTCCCTTCCCTCCGGCCGATTGCATTTTTAGTTGACTACAATTTGTAGCCGACTGACTTCCCACAAATCTGAAAAAATAGGCTTTCCCCATATTTGTCAGCGTGTTTTCCATGACAATCCGGCATAAAGTGTACAA
>JAVHPO010000344.1:0-9563 GCA_036170635.1 Prolixibacteraceae bacterium
TCATAAAGGTAAAAAAGATATCGTTGTACCCCCGGTTATTCCTCCAATAACAGATCCGGGAGGGACAGCCAAAAGTGATGTGGCATTTTGGCTTACCAGCCCCGATCAAATGGTTTATCTGAAAAAGCAAAGTACGGCTTTGAATTTTAGCAGTTCATCCAACTATAATCCTTCCATTGTGGTTGATACAACACAAACTTATCAAACCATGGATGGGTTCGGGTTTGCATTGACAGGAGGCAGCGCCTATCTGATCAATTTATTGCCATCCGCCGAGAAAACCTCCTTGCTGAATGAACTTTTTACCTCCGACAGTACCTTTATCGGTATCAATTACCTGCGCATCAGTATAGGTGCCTCTGACCTGGATGCTAAAGTTTTCTCCTACGATGATATGCCTTCCAATCAGACAGATCCCCAGTTGCAAAATTTCAGTATAGAGCCCGACAAGGTCAACCTGATTCCTATACTCAAATCCATCATTGCGATAAATCCCGGGATTAAAATTTTAGGCTCACCCTGGTCAGCACCTGTCTGGATGAAATCCAACCAAAGTACGGTAGGCGGGAGTTTGAAACCGGAGAACTACAGTGTTTACGCCAATTATCTGGTAAAATACATCAAGGCAATGGAGGCTCAGGGTATTAAAATTGACGCCATTACACCTCAAAATGAACCCTTAAATCCCTACAACAATCCCAGTATGGTTATGACGGCTTTGGAGCAGACAGAGTTTATCAAGACTCATTTGGGGCCTGCCTTTCAGGCCGCAGGGATTACTACCAAAATCATTGCTTATGACCATAATTGCGATGTGCCTTCCTATCCGCTGACTGTTCTCAACGACGCAAATGCCAGGAAATATGTTGATGGTTCTGCGTTCCATCTGTATGCCGGTGATATAAGCGCGCTAACTCAGGTTCACAACGCTTATCCTGATAAGAATGTGTACTTCACGGAGCAATGGGTTGGCGGTCCCAGTAATTTTGCAGGTGACCTAAAGTGGCATGTCAAGAACCTCATCATCGGCGCATCGCGCAACTGGAGCAAGAATGTGGTAGAATGGAACCTTGCTTCTGATCCAAACTATTATCCGCACACAACCGGCGGATGTTCAACCTGTTTGGGAGCCCTTACCATAGGAACCACGGTGAACAGAAACGTTGGTTATTACATCATTGGTCATGCATCCAAATTTGTAAAAACCGGATCCGTACGAATCGCTTCCAACAACGTGGGCAGTTTGTCCAATGTAGCTTTCAAAACTCCTGCCGGGAAAAAAGTTTTGATTGTACTCAATGAAAGCAATGTGTCCCAAACCTTTAATATACAATTTAATGATTTGATTGCAACCACTTCACTTGCAGGTGGTGCGGTGGGGACTTATAGTTGGTGAATAAAAATATAGAATAACCCAAATGGAATTATTAATTAAAATTCAAATAAAATGAGTTCATATAAATTATCTGTTTTATTGAGTCTGATTTTCTTTACTGCAACCGCAATCTCGTGTAATCATTCCGAAAAAAAGAGTGATAAAATTGAAATCAGGGTAGAACAATTGCTTGCAAAAATGACAATTGACGATAAAATCGGTCAAATGACCCAGATTGATCCCGGTTTTGCGGGAGGCGATGAACAATTAAAAAAATCGGTCAGGGATGGCCGGTATGGATCTATCCTGAACTTGTGGGGCGTTGAGAAGGTAAATGAAATACAGAAAATCGCTGTTGAGGAGAGCAGATTGGGCATTCCTTTGCTGATCGGCAGGGATGTCATTCATGGATACAGAACCATCTTCCCGATTCCGCTTGGCATGGCGGCCTCCTGGAACCCTGAAATTGTTAAAAAGGCGTTTCGTATTTCGGCCATTGAGTGTTCATCGCAAGGGATAAAATGGACCTTTGCACCGATGATCGATATTACCTGGGATCCCAGATGGGGCAGGATTGCAGAGGGATGCGGAGAAGATCCCTACCTGGCTTCCACCCTTTCGAAAGCCATGGTGGAGGGAATTCAGGGGGATAATCTGACCGACCCGACAGCAGTTGCGGCTTGCGCAAAGCATTTCGCCGGATACGGATTTTCCGAAGGGGGCCGTGACTACAATACTACCTATATTTCTGAACCGGTTATGAGAAATGTGGTGTTGAAACCTTTCAAAGCGGCCAAAGATGCCGGTGCCCTTACTTTCATGTCCGGATTTAATGATCTGAACGGAGTTCCGGCTACAGGTAACGAATTTACATTGAGGCAGATATTGCGGAAGGAGTGGGGTTTTCAGGGATTGGTGGTCAGCGACTGGTCCTCAATTTCGGAAATGATCTCTCATGGATTCTGTGCCAACGAGAAGGAAGCTGCTTACAAGGCATTAACAGCGGGCGTAGATATGGAAATGTCGAGTTTTACCTATGCAGGTAACTTGAAGACGCTCCTGAAAGAGGGCAAAATTGATCAGAAGCTGGTGGATGATGCTGTACGAAATATATTGAGGGTCAAGTTTAAACTTGGGTTGTTTGAAAACCCATACATCAATCCTGAAGCCCAGAAGCAGGTCCTCAATCCTGAGTTTCTGGATCATGCCCGAACAGTAGCCAGGGAAAGCGCTGTTCTGCTTAAAAACAAGAACAAAACCCTGCCGCTTTCAACCAAAATTCATTCAGTAGCCGTCATTGGTCCTCTTGCCGATTCTCCGCGAGACCAGCTGGGAACCTGGGTTTTCGACGGGAAAGCTGAAAACTCCGTAACCCCTTTAACGGCCTTTAAAGAGCAGTTGGGAGCCGATAAGGTGAATTATATCAAAGGATTACAATACAGTCGCGATAAAAATAAAAGCGAGTTTGCTAAAACAGTTGCCCTGGCAAAACAGTCTGATGCAATCGTCTATTTTGGAGGGGAAGAGTGGATTCTATCCGGTGAAGGCCAATGCCGGGGTGAAATCAACATGCCTGGTGCTCAGGACGAGCTAATAGAAGCCTTGGCAAGTACCGGAAAACCTCTGGTTGTCGTAATCATGGCTGGCCGGCCACTTGCGATTGGAAATTTGCTTGCAAAAGCTGATGCGGTTTTGTATGGCTGGCACGGTGGCTCCATGGCCGGACCTGCGCTGGCAGACCTGATCTTTGGAAAAGAATCACCTTCCGGGAAGTTGCCGGTGACTTTTGTGAAAGGGGCCGGTCAAATTCCATTTTATTATTACCACAACAATACCGGAAGACCAGCCTCAGCAAAGAATTGGACCCCAATGGACAGCATTCCGGTAGTAAATCCGCAGACTTCGCTCGGATACAAATCATTCCAGCTTGATTATGGCTTTACGCCGCTTCTCCCATTTGGATTTGGCTTGAGTTATACTACCTTCAACTATTCTGATTTAAGGCTATCAGCGATGTCAATGTCGACAACCGGTTCTATTGAAGTCAAGGCCAACGTAGCCAATACAGGAGACATGGATGCCGATGAAATTGTCCAGTTGTATATTCGCGACAGAGTTGGTTCAATAACCCGACCGGTCAAAGAACTGAAAGGATACAAACGAATCACCATCAAACAGGGGAAAAATGTTGAGATTATTTTCAGACTTGAGGCCAAAGATCTGGAATTTTTCAACGGAAAGGCCAATGTGATAGAACCGGGTGAGTTTGACGTTTGGATCGGGCCCAATTCGGCAGAAGGTTTGCATGGAGAGTTCACCATCCATTGAACAACAATTTTTTGAGACCTTTGTGAAACCCTTTGAGCCCTTTGTGTTTAAATTTTTAAATTTCACCACAATGGACACAATCCCGCAAGTGCGGGATCACGAAGGAAAACACAAAGGAATTAACCGGATTTTGAAATTCATATACATTTAATTGTTTATAACACAAATATTTCTGATCATGACCATGCACCTATTAAATTTGCTTTTTATCGTTTTTTCCTTTGCAGGGATTGCTAATAATCCAATAAAGTCCGTTGCCACACCGCCTGACACTAAGTACAAACTGGTGTGGAGCGATGAGTTTGATTACTCGGGTTTGCCTGATTCTAAGAAATGGAGCTTTGATGTGGAGGGAAATGCCTCCGGTTGGGGCAACAACGAAGCTCAATTTTACACCAAAGACCGGATTCAAAATGCCGAGGTGAAGGATGGTTTTCTTAGTATCACCGCGTTAAAAGAGGATTTTCAGGGCAAGAAATACACCTCAGCCAGGTTGCGGACGGCAACCAAGGGCGACTGGCTGTACGGTCGACTGGAGGTCAGGGCAAAGTTGCCGGAAGGGAAAGGCATGTGGCCGGCAATCTGGATGTTGTCGACAGATTGGAAATATGGCGGCTGGCCTGCATCCGGCGAAATTGACATCATGGAGAATGTGGGTTACGATCCTTACGTGATAGTCGCTTCAGCCCATACCAAGACATACAACCATGTTCAGGGTACCCAGAAAAACAACAAATTGACTATCGCCGATTGCTATACAAATTTCCATGTTTATGCCCTCGAATGGGAAGCTTCCGAATACAGGGTTTTTGTAGACGATCAGCTCTATTTTACCTTCAAAAATGAAGGGACAGGTTTTAAAGCCTGGCCCTTTGATCAGAAATTTCATTTGATACTGAATGTTGCCGTTGGCGGTAACTGGGGTGGGAAAATGGGAATTGATGATTCGATTTTTCCACGGACCATGGTTGTTGACTATGTGAGGATGTACCAAAAACAATAGAAATATCATGAGAAATTTTCAACGCATCTCATGCATCCTGCTGCTGGGGCTCTTCTTTTTGCCAAAAGCAGATGCAAGGATCAGGAGGAATTCGAAGGGGAGCAATCCAAAGGAGGTGCAATTTTGGCTGACTGATCCTACTGCCGGTATCTATTTTCAAAAGCAAAACTATTCTGGTCAGTTTGGTGCCACTCCCTCCTCCGCTAATACGGTTATTGAGGTCGATGCCGACCAGAGTTATCAGACAATGGATGGATTTGGAAATTGCCTGACCGATGGAAGCGCTATTTTGCTTACCAGAATGAGTGCGGTTGCCCGAGCCACATTGTTGAAAGAGCTTTTTGCCTGGGATAAAAACAATATTGGAATCAGCTATCCGCTAACCATATTGCGTGATCCGGAAGCTGCAAAATATGTCGACGGTTCGGCTTTTCACCTCTACGGCGGAATGATAGAAGCCCTTTCGGATGTGCACAAGGAATTTCCTGACAAGAATCTCTATTTCACCGAACAATGGATCGGATCACCGGCCAATTTTCCCGGCGACCTTGCCTGGCACACCAAAACGCTGATCATTGGTGCAAGCCGGAATTGGTGCAGGAATGTGCTGGAATGGAACATGGCTTCGGATCCGGATTGCAATCCGCATACTGAGGGTGGCTGTGACAGGTGCCTGGGTACCATCACCCTTAATGGGGACCAGGTAACCCGGAATCCGGCCTACTATATTTTGGCACACGCAGCCAAGTTTGTGCGGCCGGGATCTATCAGGATTGCTTCAAATGTTGTTGAAAATTTGCCGAATGTTGCATTTAAAACAGAAAGCGGAAAGATTGTTCTGATCGTACTAAATGAATCCCAGGAATCGAAGAAATTCAGCATTGCCAATAATGGTAAGGCTATTGAAGTGGAATTGGGGAAAGGTGCGGTGAGTACTTTTGTCTGGTGATAGATTTGTGTTATAACTCAACCCTCGTAGCTTTTCCTGTACTTCTGCATCAGTTCGTTGCGGAGTTCAAGCAAATTGGCTGAAACTCCTACCTTGAATATGTGCGGCATCACAAAACGCTTGTGCTCTTCTGGTAAGAGTTCAGCCCTTTTGGTGAGGTATTGATGGCATTCCTGTGGGGTTGGCATGGGATAAACCGGTGATCCATTTTCATAGACGAGTTGAAGCAATTGTTCCCTTTTCAGGAAAGCTACCGTCGTTTTTTTGTCCGGTTGGGCAGGATGATATAGCCATTCACAATTCTCGGGAAGTTCATCATCCAACAGGATTCCATCCCGATAGATATTTCCCTCTTCATCATAAAATCTCCAAAGCATTTTCTTTCCCGGCAGGGTATTCTTCTCGATGTTTTCAGAGATTTTCATGCTTGGGTTTCCGGCGCTTTCGCAAAGTTTGTAAACACCATCGAGCGATGCATCAGGTTTTCCGGTTACCAGTTCCGTTCCAATTCCAAATCCGTCAATCGGCGCCTGCTGGTCTTCCAGACTGCTGATTACCCATTCGTTTAACTGATTGGAAACAAGTATTTTCACGTATGGCAATCCCTCTTTGTCCAGCATTTTTCTTGCCTTTTTGCTGAGGTAGGCAAGGTCTCCGCTATCAAGACGGATTCCTACCAGTTTTTCACCATCCTCTTCCATCTCTTTGGCTACCAAAATGGCGTTGGGAAGACCGCTGCGAAGGGTGTCGTAGGTATCGACCAGTAAGATTGAATTTTTCGGATTGAATTTCGCATAGGTCCGAAAGGCTGTAAGTTCACTATCAAAACTCTGGACCCAGCTGTGGGCCATGGTGCCTGACACTGGAAGGCCGTACATGAATCCAGCTTGCACATTTGATGTGGAGGAGGCTCCGCCAATGATGGCAGCCCTGCTGGCCATTAATCCACCAAATCCGTGTGATCTCCGCAATCCGAAATCGGAGAAATTTTTGCCATTGGCAGCCAGTTTCACCCGAAAGGCTTTGGTAGCTATCAACGATTGAAAATTGAGGATATTTAGCAACAAAGTTTCGATCAGTTGGGCCTCCGGGAGGCTGGCCTCAATTCGTACAATGGGCTCGTTGGGGAATACCAGCTCTCCTTCACGAACGGAGAAAATCTTCCCTTTGAAACGAAAATGTCTCAGGTATTCCAGAAATTCGGGTTTTAAACCAAGTTCCAGGAGATAATCGATTGCTTCTGTCTTGAAGGTAAAGGAGCGCAATTGTTCCAGGAGATCCGCAAGACCGGCAAAAACCAAAAATCCGCCTTTAAAAGGGTTGGTGCGGAAAAAATAGTCAAAAACTGCTCTCTCCTCTTGCTTGCCGGCATAATAATACCCCTGCGCCATTGAAAGCTCATAAAAATCAGTATATAAGCCATTTATATGCACAGGTTGATCCTTCATGCTATCTTTCGATGGTTTGAGATCGGTTCGGCCCCACAGAAACAATGGTGATAGGAACATTCAGATACTCCTCAATGAAATGGATGTAACGGGTGAGCGCTTCCGGGAATTTTGAGGTCTGATCAACTTCTGTTAAGTCTGTTTGCCAGCCTTTAAGTTCTTCATAAACTGGAATTACCTGATCATCAATTTCGTTGGGAAAATTTTTGGTTAATTTTCCATCGATCGAATAGGCGGTACATATTTTTATGGTCTCGAAATGATCCATCACATCCGCTTTCATCATGATCAGATCGGTGACCCCATCGATCATGATGGCATAACGGAGCGCTACCAGGTCCAGCCAACCGCAACGGCGTGGACGACCGGTTGTGGATCCAAATTCATTGCCGATTTTGCGCAATGTTTCTCCGGTTTCATCCAGCAGTTCAGTAGGGAAGGGGCCGCTGCCTACCCTTGTGCAATAGGCTTTAAAGATTCCATAAACTTTCCCGATTTTGTTTGGCGCGATGCCAAGACCTGTACAGGCGCCTGCCGTGATGGTATTGGAAGAAGTGACATATGGATAGGAACCGAAGTCGATGTCAAGCATGGTACCCTGCGCACCTTCCGCGATGATGCTCTTTCCTGCCAGAAGCTGGTCGTTGATGAAGTGTTCACTGTCGATCAGTTGAAATTGCTTGATAACTTCGATCCCTTCGAACCACTCTTTTTCATAATCGCTGAGCGCCTGCTTGTAATCAAAATGGTAGAATTTGGTGAGCAATTCGATGTGCTGGGCTACCCTCTGATCGTATTTTTCCTGGAAGTTGTTCAGAATATCGCCGATGCGCAATCCGTCCCTGCCAATTTTATCTTTGTAGGTTGGACCGATCCCTTTGAGGGTAGATCCGATTTTGGATGCGCCTTTTGCAGCCTCGGACGCCGCGTCAAGCAGACGGTGCGTTGGCAGGATCAGGTGGGCTTTTTTCGAGATGTAGAGCGTTTTGGTAAGGTCGAATCCAATGTTCTTCAGGGATTGAATCTCCTTTTTGAAGATGGAGGGGTCGATGACGACGCCATTACCGATCACGTTGATCTTATCTCCGCGAAAGATACCGGAAGGAATGGTGTGCAGAACATGCTTGATGTTGTTAAACTCGAGGGTATGGCCTGCATTCGGTCCTCCCTGGAAGCGAGTAATCACATCGTAACGTGGCGTCAACACATCCACAACTTTCCCTTTCCCTTCGTCTCCCCATTGAAGACCCAACAATACGTCAACTTGCATCTGATTTATTATTTACTGATTAGACAAAAACATGCAAAATTAAGCCAATTTTGGCAGAAATGAGCATGATTCTCAGTTTGCAGCAAGGATTAATTCACAAAAGGCAGTTAATATCTTCAATTTGAACCAGACATAAAAAAACCTCCCGAAAAGGAGGTTTTTTTAATTATGATTTTCAGTTCTTTATTTCGTCTCTTCCGACTCACCGTAGAGATAAAGCGAGTGGTGCGATAACTTGAAATTGTTCAGCGCACAGGCATCTTCAATGATTTCACGGATACGCTCATCATGAAATTCCGTAACTTTTCCTGTCCGGATATCGATCAGGTGATCATGCTGTGTGGTAGCCAGCGTTTTCTCAAACTGGGCTATGTTTTTGCCGAACTGATGTTTGACCACCAATTTGCAATCAAGCAAAATCTCGATCGTATTGTATAGGGTTGCCCTGCTGACACGGTAATTTTTATTCTTCATCGAGATATATAAAGTCTCAATGTCAAAGTGACCGTCCCGCGAATAGATCTCATCCAGGATGGCATATCGTTCAGGGGTCTTGCGATGCCCATTTCTCTCCAGGTACTCCGTGAAGATATTCTTTACAGTTTCTTTGTTTTTTTGTATGCTATTCATACTTAAACTAAGTTAAAATAGAGTGTAAAGATAATTTTTTTTTAATGATTGATACTAGTTTTCAAAAAACTTTGTGTACTCTTTTTCATGGTCTCCTTTTCTACCAATTCGCCCATACGCGAATATTGATCATACCAATTTTTGTATTTCAATGCATTGGAAGCATCTGGCCTGTATTCGGTCTCGAAACCATTTCCCATGGCATGTTGGGCATCGGTGATGGTGGGATATATTCCGCCCACAACCGCGGCAGCCATGGCTGAGCCCAGTGCGCAGGCCTGTTCGCTTCTCGCAACCAGGATGGGTTTGTTGATGACATCGGCAACTACCTGCATCACAAATGGCGATTTTTTGGCAACTCCACCCAAAGCGATGATCCCTTCGATGGGAATACCTTCTTCGGCGAAACGATCGATAATCTTTTTGGATCCGAAAGCGGTTGCCTCCACCAAAGCCCTGAAAATTCCTGGGGCATCCGATCCCAGGTTCAATCCAAAGATTGCTCCCTTCAGCAACTGGTTCGCATCCGGTGTGCGACGGCCATTGAGCCAGTCGAGGGC
>JAVHPO010000345.1:0-1846 GCA_036170635.1 Prolixibacteraceae bacterium
GAAGAAAAACGTCCCGAAGGTTTGCGCGATTCAATCGAGTCAACCTCAAAACCTTCGGGACGATCTATGACTCCCGCCGATGTTGCAAAGATTAAAATTCTCGACCCCGCCTGCGGAAGCGGATCGTTTTTGCTGGGCGCGTACAGCAAGTTGATCGAGTGGCACAAGAATTATTTTGCGCGCGCGGATGCATCGTCTGCGCGTAGGGGCGGATCGCGACGCGAAGCGGTCCCTACAAAACGTGACCACGACAATTTTTATGTGGATGAAAGCGGGCAGATCCGCCTGACCGCCAAACTGAAGCGCGAGATTTTGAAGAACAACCTCTTCGGCGTGGACATTGACCCGCAAGCCGTGGAGGTGACGCGCTTCTCGCTTTCGTTGAAGGCGCTGGAGGATTTGCGCGAAGGCGAACTGACCGAGGAACGCTCGCTTTTTCACCAGACGGTTCTGCCTGATCTGAGTCAGAATATCAAGAATGGAAATAGTTTAATTGGGTCGGATTATTTTGCGGGGAAAATGTTTGCAGATGCCGCCGAGATGAAGCGGGTGAATGCTTTTAACTGGAAATCTGAATTTGAAGAGATCATGGAAAATGGAGGATTTGATTGTGTTATTGGAAATCCGCCTTACGTATTGCTTCAAACTTTGGAACAGCCCTCGATATTTCAATATTTGAGCAATAAATACAAGTCTGCTACATACAAGATTGATACTTATGCGGTCTTCATGGAAAAAGGAATTTCTTTAACCAAACTGAAGGGCGCATTTGGTTACATCACACCAAACACATTTTTAAAAAACAAGTTTGCTCTGGAACTCAGAAAACTGATTCTTGAGTCTGGTAATATCAATTCGTTGCGAGTTTTTTATTACGATGTTTTTGAAGGCGCAAGCGTAGACACATCAATTATCACGCTTACCAAATTGGGGAATCCATCGCCTGATAATCGGGTTGCTGTTATTCGTTCAAATTCCCCATCTGAAGAAAATGATTCAATCCCGCAATTGCAACAAATATGGAAAGAACATCCGTCCAAGTTTTTTGTATTGCCTAGTTCCAACGAATCCGACGCAATAATAACAAAGATAGATTCAGATTCGATTAGGTTGGGCGAATTCGCGACTGCTTATTTCGGAATTCAAACTTTTGGCAGGACAAGATATGTAAATTCAAAACGAGTTGCGAACTCATACAAGCCTGTCATTGATGGCGCAAATATTCTTCGATACGGGCTTTTGGAGAGCAAAGAGTTCGTTGAATTTTTGCCACAAGCAATAAAAAGTGGCGGCAATAAAGATGTTTATGAGCAAAAACGAATTGGTGTTAGACAGATTGGAGAAGTGCCAATTCCAACAATTCTACCCGCCCAACTTTACACCCTTAATACAATCTACAATATTTATTTCACCAAAGCAACTGAATTCTCTCTTGAATTTGTTTTGGGAATAATTGCTTCAAAATTAATTGGCTGGTTTTGGAAAAAGTCATTTTTTGATGAAAAACGAACATTTCCAAAAATAAAAAAGGAAGCGTTGTTGTCAATTCCATTGCCAAAATTAGACTTCGCCAACCCCGCCGAAAAGTCCCAGCACGACAAAATGGTTTCGCTCGTCACGCAAATGCTGGAGTTGCACAAGTCCAAAGCGGGGGCGAAGACGCAGTCCGCGCAGGATGTGTACGAGAGGCAAATCAAAGCGGTGGATGAACAGATTGACAACCTTGTTTATGAGTTGTATGGGCTGAGCGAAGATGAGGTGAAGATTGTGGAGAACTGACCCCCATCCCGTCCTTCCCCCAAATCCAAAGTGCGGATTTTGGGGAAGGCAGGGAGGGGGTTGAATG
>JAVHPO010000346.1:0-9521 GCA_036170635.1 Prolixibacteraceae bacterium
TTGAAATTGTCAACATTGACCTATCCGGCGAAGGGGAAGCTGAATGCGACAATTTCATCATCTGCCACGGAAGTTCAAATACACATGTCGATGCCATCGCGCGGTCGGTGGAGGAGAGTGTGGAAGAGCTTGCCTTTGAATCGGTCTGGCGTCAGGATGGATTTCAGAATGCACAATGGATATTGCTTGATTATGTGAATGTAATGGTCCACATATTTCAGGAACCTTTCAGAAGGTTTTACGATCTGGAGTCTCTCTGGGGCGATGGAACAATTTATAACATTGAAGCTGACATTTAAATTATCATGGCAGAAAAAAACCCAAATACAAAAGGTCCAAAGACCAACAAAACAAACAAGCCGCCGATGGGCATGCCCAATAAGCCCTCCTCTTTCAAGTTCAATCCCATGTACGCTTATGGGATTATCCTGGTAGCAATACTATATATTAATTTTATTTACGGAACGAGTGGTAAACCAGTAGATACCAACTGGCGTGAGGTAAAAAGTACGATGCTCAAGAATGGCGATGTCGATAAAATCAATATTGTCAACAAGACTGAGGCTGAGATTTACCTGAAAGAGGGCTCCTACGAAAAGTACAAGGCCAAATTGACCCAGGGTCTTTCCGAACCTTCGAAGACAGGTCCCCATTTCACCTTCAACATTGGTTCTATCGATGTCTTCGAATCCAATCTGGAGAAGGCCCAGCAGGAGTTTGGTGAATCGCGGGTTATTTTAACGTACGAAAACCGGACAAACTATTTCACGGAAATCTTTAGCTGGATTTTCCCCATATTGATTTTGGTCTTTTTCTATTTCTGGATCTTCCGCCGGATGAGCAAAGGCGGCGGAGGGGCCGGCAATATCTTTAGTGTTGGAAAGTCGCAGGCCAAGGTTTTCGACAAAGAGTCGAGGGTTTCGACCACATTCAAAGAAGTTGCAGGATTGGCCGAAGCCAAAGAGGAGATTCAGGAGATCGTAGAATTCCTAAAGAACCCCGATCGTTATACAAAATTAGGTGGAAAAATCCCGAAAGGGGCCTTACTTGTCGGCCCACCCGGAACAGGTAAAACACTATTGGCCAAAGCGGTAGCAGGAGAAGCCGATGTACCGTTCTTCTCCATGTCAGGCTCAGACTTTGTCGAGATGTTTGTTGGCGTGGGGGCATCCAGGGTACGTGACCTTTTCAAGCAGGCCAAAGAAAAATCTCCCTGCATCGTCTTTATCGATGAGATCGATGCCATTGGGCGGGCTCGCGGGCGTAACCCCAACATGGGATCGAACGATGAGCGCGAAAATACATTGAACCAGTTGTTGACTGAGATGGATGGTTTCGACACCAACTCCGGTGTAATCATCCTGGCAGCGACCAACCGTGCAGATATTCTGGACAGGGCATTGATGCGCGCCGGACGCTTCGACCGTCAGATCCATGTTGAACTTCCCGATATGATTGACCGCAAGGAGATCTTCCAGGTACACCTTCGCCCCCTAAAACTGGGTGAGGACGTAAATGTTGATTTCCTGGCCAAACAGACTCCCGGATTCTCCGGCGCCGATATCGCGAATGTATGCAACGAATCAGCCTTGATTGCAGCCAGAAAAATGAAAGAGGTGGTTGAGAAGCAAGATTTCCTCGATGCTGTTGACCGTATCATAGGTGGATTGGAAAAGAAAAATAAAATCATATCGGTCGACGAAAAGGCGACGATTGCTTATCATGAAGCCGGTCATGCGACAGTAAGCTGGTTACTGGAACATGCCCATCCATTGGTAAAGGTAACCATTGTCCCACGCGGAAAAGCCTTGGGCGCTGCCTGGTACCTGCCCGAGGAGAGGCAAATCACCACCAAGGAACAGATGCTGGATGAAATCTGTGCCACCCTGGGCGGACGTGCCGCCGAAGAGCTTATCTTCAAATCAGTCTCCTCAGGCGCCCAAAACGATTTGGAAAAGGTAACCCGCACCTCCTTTGCCATGGTCTCCTACTTTGGCATGAGTGAAAAAATAGGCAAAGTAAGCTATTACGACTCATCTGGTCAGTCTGATTATTCATTTACCAAACCATACAGCGAAAAAACTGCTGAAGTAATTGATGCTGAGGTAAATCTGATTATCAACAAGGAGTATGAAAGGGCTAAAATGATCCTGAGTACCAATGCGGAAGGCCATAAAAAACTAGCAGAACTGCTTCTCGAACGGGAAGTAATATTTACCGAAGACCTCGAACATGTTTTCGGTCCAAGACCATGGAACAAAACCAAAGAAGAAGAAAAAATTGAAGAGGTTGTCGCCAAGTCTGCGGAGGATAATGATACTGTTGTATAACAGGAATATTTTAGACCAACTAATAACGGGGAAAATTGAAAGAATTTTACAAGAGGAGCATCTCCGGACTGCTCTTTGCAGTCGTACTAATGGGAGCCATCTGGTTTGGGCCCTGGAGTTTTGCCCTCCTTTTTGGACTTTTCTCCATTTTTATCCTCAAAGAGTTTTATCAGCTTTCAAAAACCGCCGGCATTTTTCCCCAGAAAACCATGGGAATTACCATGGGTGCCTTGATTTTCCTACTCACTTTCCTCTATACGAAAGGGATAGTCTCAGTAAATCTATTCGGATTTTATCTGGCAATACTATTTGTTATTCCTGCATATGAACTTTTCCGGGCAAAAAAAAATGCACTGGAAAATATTGCTGTAACTCTTTTTGGAATTATTTATATCATCTATCCGTTTTCGCTCTTTAACTATTTTGTCTTCCCTGCCTTTCCGGTTGATAACAATTACGAACCAACGCTCCTCATATTTCTCTTTATCCTGATTTGGGCATACGATTCGGGCGCTTACCTGTTTGGTGTGACATTAGGTAAACACAGGCTCTTTGAAAGAATATCTCCCAAAAAGAGTTGGGAAGGATTTTTTGGTGGCTGGTTACTCGCCCTGGTTTTAGCTGTTGCCTTGCAACGGCTCTTTCCAAGGTTTGATACGGGATATATGCTACTGATTGCAACGATAGTTACCATCTCAGGCACAATCGGCGACCTGGTCGAATCGATGATCAAAAGAAATCTCGGACTCAAAGATTCGGGTAAATTTCTACCCGGTCATGGAGGATTGCTCGACCGGTTCGATAGCATCCTTTTCGCCTCTCCATTCGTCTATCTGCTCATCCACTTCTTCGGATAAAGACTATATTCAAGAAAAAATCACTATTTTTGTCTCACTTAACGAAAAAAGAATGAGATTACACAAAGAGGGATATAAAATAGTATTGATTTCGATATTAATTTGGCTGACAGTCAATTACCTGGTAAGCCTGACGGGAGAAACAGTATTTAGGGTATTTACTATTTTGGCAACTTTGCCCTTTCTGGTATTAATTGTCCGTTTTTTTCGTAATCCCCACAGAATTATTACCCCAGTACACAATTCAGTACTCTCTCCGGCAGATGGCACTATTGTCGCTATCGAGGAGACCACTGAATACGAATATTTTAAAGATAAAAGATTGCAGGTTTCTGTCTTTATGTCAGTCAACAATGTGCACATCAACTGGAATCCGGTTCCCGGAGAGGTTACCTATTTCCAACACCACAGCGGCCATTTTATGGCAGCCTATTTACCCAAATCTTCAACCCTGAACGAAAGGGCCACTACCGTGATTCGCATGGCAGATGGGACCGAAGTCCTGGTAAGACAGATTGCCGGCGCAGTTGCCAAACGCATTATCACCTACTCCACGGTAGGGAAAAAGGTAGCGCAGCAGGATGAACTGGGATTTATCCGTTTTGGATCCCGCGTCGATATATTCCTTCCTGTTGGAACCAAAGTAAATGTTGAACTTTGTCAGGAGGTTACCGGCAGTCAAACCATACTTGCTGAATTCTAATATCGGTCTTATGATCAAAAAGCATATTCCCAATTTCTTAACCTCCCTCAATGTACTTTGCGGTAGCGTTGCAGTAGTTTTTATTTTGAAGGGTTTGCTGACGATAGCGGTAATTTTGATTCTCCTTGCCGCTATTTTTGATTTCCTGGATGGCATGACAGCCCGGCTATTAAAGGCCTATTCGCCGATAGGCAAAGAGTTGGATTCGCTGGCAGACATGATCTCCTTCGGACTGGCGCCCGGTTTAATCATGTATAAACTGCTTGAGACAAGCCTCTTCAAAGAAAACGTCCTGCCCGATCTTCAATCAAATCCAACCTTTACCGAAACATTGATCCTTGGTGGTGCCTTTTTGATTCCAATTTTCTCCGCCCTACGGTTGGCTAAATTCAATGTCGACGAACGGCAAACCAGTTCTTTTATAGGATTGCCAACACCTGCAAATGCCCTGTTCATCGCATCGCTGGCTTTGATTCAGGAACATGGCTCCATACCCGGTATTGATCAGCTTTTACTTTCGACTCCGGTACTGCTCTTCATTACTTTCCTCTTCTCTTTTTTGCTGGTAGCCGAGATTCCCATGTTCTCGCTGAAATTCAAAAATCTAAGCTGGAAGAACAACCGGATCCAGTACATCTTCATGATTTGTTCGGTTATCCTGATTGCCACCCTGCAACTTTACGGTATTTCCACCATAGTTCTGCTTTTTATCGGAATCTCAATAGTCAGTGAATTGACGAAAAAATAGCATACTCGAACATGAGATCTAACCAAAAAAGAAACCTTCCCCGATTTATCCTACAGTGGAGTGTCATTGCTTTTTTATTGTTTCTCGGAATTAAAGCCTTCCTTCAAAGGGACTATGTTCCGGATTTTGAAGCCTATTGTCCTTTCGGCGGAGTTCAGGCATTAAGCAGTTACTTTCTCAATAATTCATTGGCCTGCACCATGACCACCGTACAATTTGCCATGGGCATCATGCTGATTATCGGAATTATCCTTTTCAGCAAACTCTTCTGCTCCTTCATTTGTCCAATTGGAACGATCAGTGAATGGCTTGGAAATCTAGGGGATAAATATAAACTGAGAATCAAAATCTCGAGTCTGACAGATCAACTTTTACGTTCCTTAAAATACATTCTCCTCTTTGTTACCTTCTATTACACCCTTGATAGCAATGAGCTTTTTTGCAAAAAATTTGATCCCTATTATGCCGTGGCATCAGGCTTCAGTCTAGACGTTGTCTGGTACTTCGCGTTGATCTCCATCTCCATGGTGGTGATAGGATCAATCATCTTCAGACTGTTCTGGTGCAAATACTTTTGTCCGCTCGGCGCCATCTCAAACATCCTTAAATTTACCTGGTTCTTTGCCGCTGTCGTTCTGCTCTATGCACTTATTCGCCTAACTGGAACACAGCTTTCATACGTCTGGCCTTTGGCTGTCATAGCAATCGGAGGGTATTTGCTGGAGATTTTCGGCGGAAAACTGAATCTCTTTCCGGTTGCCAAAATTACCCGCAACGAATCCTCCTGCACCAACTGTCGGCTTTGTAGCCGCAAATGCCCGCAGGTTATTGATGTGGCAAGCATAAAGGTCGTTACCAATGTGGATTGCAACCTGTGCGGCGAATGTCTCGAAGTATGTCCCGAAAAAGATACGCTACAGATCAACAGGCGCAGCGGATTAAAATGGTTACCGGTTATTGCCGCCATTGTTTTGTTTGTGATCGGGCTTATACTAAGTTTCAATTGGGAGTTGCCCACCATCGACCAGCGATGGGGAACTCCGGCTGAACTTGAAAAAGCAGCGGTTTTCACCCGGTCAGGACTCACCGAAATCAAATGCTTTGGCAGTTCCACTGCCTTCGCCAACAAAATGAAAGAGGTCAAAGGAGTGCTGGGTGTTGCTACCTATGTCACCACCCACACGGTTAAAGTATTGTATGATCCGGCCATTTTAACGGATCAAAAAATTCAGGAGGAGATATTTACACCGCAGAAGGCAGTTATTCATTTGCTTCCCGATTCCATGCAAAACATCAAAATGGTCACCTGCCAGCTGGATAACTTCTTTGATCCCAACGACTTCTCGCATCTTTCCCTACTACTTAGAGAAAAGTCAGATGCCCTCGGACTCGAAAGCTCATTCAGTTGTCCGGTAACAGTCAGGTTATTTTTGCCGGACAATTCAAATCTGAATGAATCAGGACTGAAAGAGATGATCGAAACCAAAATACTGAAAATTAACACAAAAGAGCAGTCGACTCATTTTGACCTCTCCTTCAAATTAGTCGGCACACCTATATTCCAAACCATAAGGCCGACTGATTACAAGAACAGAATGTTTGAGCCTTACCAGCGAACCTTCAACTGGAAGAAAAGCTACAACGAAACGATGCTTGATACGGTGGTAGTCCAGGCCAACCCTAAACAGTATGATCTTGATGCATTGCCCTACTTTGTCAGCCATCTCTCCAACGACACTGGTGTAGTTGGATTTCATTCCTCCATGGATAGCACCTCACGAATATACTTCAACGTGATTTTCATTGACTCTCTGACCAACGAAACCTCTATCTTGAAAAACATGAAGAGTGATACGCTGACTATTAATTATGAGGGTGGTGAAATAGGAAAAATAGTAAATATGTTCAAGTTCTGAAATTGCATTTCCTGAAAAAAGAGGATGCCTTTTTGGACACCCTCTTTACAAGCAATTCATTTTGTTTCTTACTTATATTATCTTTTCACAACAGGTATAACTAAAAATTCAATTTTTAGTTATAAGAGACTGCCCCTAAAGACAGCCTCTTAAACCTATTTGTGAAAAAGAAAGCCCTTTGTGAAGCTTATTTAAGAACAATTGATATTATCCCTGAATCTGTGTTTCCGGAAAATACAACGGTTATAGCGTCACCAACATTTAACAAACGTGCTTCTGTTAATGTATAAGTTACTGATGCTTTAAAATCACTCCCAACAGTAATACTTTTTTCAGTACCGGCAACCGGCAGAAGTTGTTTGGCGCCAGTTGTACTTCCACTGGGTACCTGCTGTTGTAAAACAGTAGCCTTCATAACATCTCCGGATTTTGCATTTGGAAAATAGCCATTTACAATGAAAGATGTCATTGCTTTGGTAACAGGATCTGCAGTTACCTTCGAAATTTTAGTGATGTAAACATTCCCGTTAGCATCATAAGGGATGTCGTAATAAGGTTGTTTCGTACAACCTATCATTATCGCTATTGCAGCGATGAATGAAAGTGTTATAATAATTTTTGCTTTCATATTTTTCTTAATTAAATAATTATAAAATGCAATACTTATTTTTGTGCAGGTAAATACCCACTATTCTGTTTCGCTAACCCGTTTCTGGCAATTTCATTACCAGGCATAGGTGATAATAAATGCATTGGAGCAAAAGCATAGTTGAAAATTGCAGGCTGATGACCAACGAAATTCTGAATAGCTGAAATTTCGCCATTGCCATATACAACGCATTTTCTCGTGCGACGTTGATCCCAGATCATTTTATTTTCAAATATCAGTTCCCATGCCCTTTCAGCTAAGATTTCTTTCAGACCAAGTTGACTTGCTGTGTAAGGAGCAAGTAATGCTCTGGCCCTGATTTCGTTAATTCCTTTTACGATGTCATTATCAGGTACCGACTGGCCTAATTGTTTTAACGCCCAGTTTACTTCAGTAAGATTCAACAGTATTTCTCCATAACGGTAAAGTGTCCAGTTCAGACCGGAACCATCTGTTCCTTTAACAGACGCAGTAACGTATTGCTTATAGATAAATGGAACATCAAAACGAACTGTATCTTTTACATTGGAATATTTAGTATCCCATGTGAAGAAAAACTGACGTTCCTTTTTCCGCAAGTCATTATTAGAATAGGAATTGTAATATCCTACCCATGGAGTAAATGTACCGTTTTCTTCTTTTGGGGAAATCGCACTTAGCAAAGGAAGAGATGGTTGTATAACACCATTACCCCTGAGTGTTGCATTATATTGCACCTGAAATATTGCTTCCCCCTTATTGTTCATTGCCGGATCGTGCAAATTAGCATAGGTCCCCAATGTATATACATTATTATACAGCGCGTTAAGTTGTGTTTGTGCCTTTTTTAAGAATTCAACACCAGTTGCAACCGGATAATTCTGCATTGTCCAGGCTCCTGTACCGCACCAGTCTTTATCCGGACTGGAAGCTACTTCCTGATAAGGATAACCCGCAACGGTCATATATACATCTGCCAGTATTGCCCGGGCTACATCCTGTGTTACGCGACCAATTGTGGATCTACCTGCCGGAAGATTGGCAACTGCGAATTCAAGGTCAGGAATAATTACTTTATCATAAATTGTTTTCAGACTGGTACGAGGTAACTGTGTTGCCCACACATCTGTTATTGGTTCTGTTATAAGAACAGCATCACCCCAGTAGCGTACAATACAAAAATAATAGAATGCCCTTAAGGTACGTACTTCTCCCAAAGCTTTATTAAGGTCCGTTGCACTCATCTTAATCAAAGGAAGTTGTTTGATAGAGAGGTTACAGTCTTGAACCCCTGAATACCAATAAAACCACGGATTATTGTAATCGTCGAGTAAACTACCTGTTACCTGATTGTGCATAAATTTATCGAACTGAACGTGCGGCTCAGTCGTGTATGCCCCGCCAGTGGGGTACTCAATTGTAGAGGGAATATTATTTCCCCAATCTCCCGCACCACTTGTCCAATCTTGCAACCGTCGATAAGGTCCAACTGTAAAAGGTTCTTTATATTCTATACCTGTTAGATCTGCTGCAGTGGTTAGTGATCCTGTAGGCACTTCTTTCAGAAAGTCGGTGCAACCACCAAGCGCCATCAAGAATATCACCAAAAGCACAGTGAATCTTAATGCTATACTGTTTTTTATTTTGTAGTTCATGATATTAAATTTTTACAATTAGAAAGTGACATTAACACCCAAGCTGAAGGTTGTAGGAACTGGATGCATATATTTATCAATATTTGGAACCCTTCCATTAATTTTCTGTATAGCACTACCTTCAGGATCATAACCAGGAAGTTGAACTGCGGTTAACAAAAAGAAATTATCTGCAGTGGCATAAACTCTCAATTTATCTAAACCACCAAGGTTACCACGGAAAGTATAACCTAGTGAAGCCGACTGCCCCCTAATGTAGGCAGCGTTCCAAATCGAATGGGTGTCAGTGTATGAGTCGTAGCGTGCACCGGCATTACCGGCACGAACCTGAGCTATCATTGTTTCCTGATGATCAGGACGCCATCCATCCATAACTGTGTTCATCATACCATTTACAAATTCGCGGTCTTCTGCAGACTCATGCACGATAGCTTTGTCA
This sequence comes from Prolixibacteraceae bacterium, assembly GCA_036170635.1. Taxonomy (GTDB): domain Bacteria; phylum Bacteroidota; class Bacteroidia; order Bacteroidales; family Prolixibacteraceae; genus CAINVV01. The sequence continues at coordinate 9,277 of JAVHPO010000346.1, forward strand.
ACTCCGCCTACAAACATAATGTCGATACTTGCATCAAAGTTTCTATATGTAAATGTGTTGTTCAGGCCACCATAGAATTTCGGATATGCGTGACCAATAACTTTACCGTCAGTCAGCAGCTCAATTTTACCATCATTATTTGTATCCTCAAATTTCAGATCTCCCGGCACTTTGCCATAACGCGCTGCCTGCACTGCTTCTTTTGTGCCCCAGGTTCCCATTCGGTTCAATCCAAAGAATGATCC
>JAVHPO010000347.1:0-9454 GCA_036170635.1 Prolixibacteraceae bacterium
CTGTCGGCCAAGCTTTCTGATTAACGACTTGGACGACTGGGACGACTGGGACGATGAGTCCGGTCCCTGAGCCTGTCGAAGGGCAAACCCTTCAAACAATAAACTTTATTCCGTTGAACAGCCATCGCTGCACTTGGGTGGCGATGGTTGTTATCAACAGAAAATAGTTAATAACTAATGGGTAAGCCTAGAGTACCTGGAACTTTTCCTTTTTAAGAATATTTAACTTCGCCACGACAGGTGGATATTCATCCATAAAACCGAAAAGATGCCCTATAGAAGATTACCCAATACAGACCAGGCAAGGTTAAGAGCCATCAATACTGCAATTTTGATGGGGCAGAAAAAGGCGGTAGAGGAGCTTGCTTTCTCCTCCAATACGCTTAATCGGCTTCGCACTTTCTTCCCGGGTTTTGAAACCAACCTCATACACCACAAACTGGCCAGGGCCCAACAGGATAAGAACAGCAGATCATATCTTGAAACAGCCAAAAAGGCAAGAATTTACCTTTCGCATTTTATTCAGATCCTGAATTTCTCCATTCAGAGGGGCGACATGAAAGCGGATGTGCGTAACTTTTACGGCATGGTTGGTGATAAAAAATCACCCTCCTTGATTCTGGAATCCGAACTACTTGAATGGGGAAAGAAAATGATCGAAGGTGAGCATCAACGGGTATTGCATGGCGGAAACCCGCTCTACAACCCCTCTATCGCAGTAGTTAAAGTGAAATTTGATCAGTTTGTGGATGCCTACTATTTTCAAAAAACGCTTCAAAGCAATACTGTACGCTGGACACAGAAAGTGGCAGGAATGCGCGCAGAGGCCGATGAGATTATCCTCGATATCTGGAACCAGGTGGAAGAGTATTATGCCGCTTATCCCGAAGACCTGAAAAGAGAGAAGGCTGCGGAATATGGTGTGGTCTATGTTTTCAGACCCATGGAAAAACAGCGGAACGAAGTGGTTATGCGCAGCAGAATGAATTATTAGGACATTGATTTCTTTATTATACTGCCGGTTTTTCTTAATGAGAAGTCGGCAGTCCTTGTTTTTGATTGGATCAAATTCCGGCTTTGTGAAAAGAGTCGCTGTGGATACTTGTCACAATTTAATTAGTTTTGTCACCTTAATGGCCATATAACAGAGAAGAGAATGATAAGATGGAAAGAGGTGGTATCTAAACGGCACAGTGCACTTCCGATGCTGATATGGAGATTGTTCATCATTTACCTGCTTTTCTCGCTTCAACGTTTGCTGTTCTTCCTTTTCAACAGCAGCTACTTCCCGCAAATGTCCATGGTGCATCTGGTAGAATTGATGATTTCCGGACTAAAATTTGATCTTACGGCAGTTCTTTACATTAACAGCCTTTACATCCTCCTGATGCTTTTCCCCATCCGGTTGAAATACAATCTCCTGTATAAAAAGATTCTGAAAATTCTGTTTTTTGTGACCAATGGCATTGCCCTGGCAGCCAATTTTATTGATGTGGTCTATTTCAGGTACGTTTTGAGAAGAAGTGATTTCAGCATTTTCACAGAGTTCAAAAACGAGTCGCACCTTTGGAAAATAGGTCTGGTCGGACTGGTTCAATTTTGGTACCTGGTAGTGATTTTTGTCGGATTACTTTTGTTGGTCAAGTTGGTTTACAGTGACCACGAAAGCTACAGCAAGAATCGTTCGAACGCATTGTTTTATCCCATTTCGGTCGTGGTACTCGTCTTGTGCGCCGGATTAACGGTAGCCGGAATGAGGGGGGGATTTACCGGAACGACACGGCCAATCACCATCAGCAATGCCATCGAAAGGGTTCAGAAACCGATCGAATCGGCCATTGTGCTCAATACACCTTTCTCCATCATCCGGACCATCAATGCCAAGACGTTTGAAGAGGTGAAGTTCTTTGAAGAGAAGGAAGCAGAGAGAATTTATTCACCTATACATAGTGGTTATCCAGCCGGAAGTTTCAAACCGATGAATGTGGTTGTGCTGATTCTCGAAAGCTTTACAAAGGAGGTTGTCGGTTCTTTGAACAGGGATTTGGAAGGCGCTCATTACAAGGGATATACTCCATTTCTTGACTCCCTGATCCACGTTAGTTATACCTGGAAATATTCCTTTGCCAATGGGGTGAAATCCATTGATGCCATTCCGTCTGTTATAGCAGGGGTTCCATCACTGGTTCAGCCGTTTGTACTTTCGCGCTACTCGCTGAACGAGATGGAGGGGCTGGCTGCCACCTTGAAGAAGAAGGGATACGATGCCGGGTTTTTCCATGGCGCCCCAAACGGTTCGATGGGGTTTGATGCCATCACCCACATGCTCTCCATCCAAAAATATTTTGGACAGAATGAATATGGTCGCAAACAGGACTCCGATGGGTTTTGGGGTATCCCGGACGAGCTCTTTCTGAACTATTGTGCCAAAAATTTTGGTCGGCTGAAAGAACCGTTTTTCGCATCCGTCTTTACACTCTCCTCGCATCATCCCTATATTTTGCCAAAGAAGTATGAGAATAGCTTTAAAGGAGGTCCCAATCCGCTTTACAAATGCATCGAATACAGTGATTTCTCCCTGAGGGAATTTTTCAGGGAGGCCTCCAAACAGCCATGGTACAAAAACACGCTATTTGTGCTAACTGCTGATCACTCACTGCCTTCCAACGACCACAAGGAATACATCACCTCCACCGGTCTCTTTTCCATCCCTATTATCTTCTATCAGCCGAACAGCAACCTGGTTGGGATGGACTCAACCCTCATGCAGCAAATCGATATCTTTCCAACGGTAATGGGTTACCTGAAATATGATGCTCCTTTTTTCGCTTTCGGAAGCGATCGCTTCTCACCGACCGAACACCCTTTTGTAATCAATTATGTGAATGGTTGTTACCAGTTTATGGAAGATGATTATCTCCTTCAATCGGATGGGAAAAGCTTATTGGCAGCTTTCCGTTTCAAGAGGGACCCGCAATACCAGCACAATCTGGCAGCCACCGGAGATACCCTTGTAAACGTGCATTTCCAGCGGTTCAAAGCCTTCCTGCAACAGTACAACAACAGGATGGTAGAGAACCGGTTGACGATTAAATAATGTGATGATGTGAAGATGAGAGGATGTGTTAATGTGGAAATTGGGAAATGTGTAAATGAGAGGGGATGATTGGAGCGCTGAGAAGATGGGGAAATGGGAAAATGAAACCGGTCTCTGAGCGGAGCCGAGGGGGGAAATGAGTCATCAAAAATATGTTTTCTTCTTTCATTGCCGTCTGCTTTAGCTGACGGATATGAGGATCATTTTTTCCACGGCTTTAGCCAAACCTGCTAGAATTAGGCTAAAGCCCTTCTCTTCTATAATTTCTGACCCGTCAGCTAAAGCAGACGGCAATGAAAGAAGAACGGCGTTCCAAGGTTTTGGTCAACGGTATTGAAACATTTTTCTGGTTACCGAGGTAAAAGTTGAATAGATTAACAATCTGTGAATGAGATTAAAATTTGTTACCCCTATGATTCGCAAATTTGGAGTTGGCTTGCTGTTGCTGGCGTTTCTTCTGGCAGGTTGCCGGCCTGATCCTATTGTAGAGACGCCTCCTGCCAACGGGTTCAATTTTTTTGTGGTTTCAGACATGGGCTCTACCGGTCCCTACCGGGAAGATTCGGTTGCCCATACGGTGAACAGGATGTCTAAGATCCTTCACCCCAGATTTGTCATCAACCAGGGTGATTTTTTCCATGATCAGGGGGTGAAAGATGTTCACGATTCGCTGTGGGGCGCACAGTTTGAGAGGATGTTTGCCGCTCCTGAATTGAATGTGAAATGGTATTCCATCATTGGGAACCACGAGTACATCGGCAATCCCCAGGCACTGGTCGACTATTCCAAAGTGAGTCAAAGATGGACCATGCCTGCACGAAATTTTACATTTGTCCAGCAGGTTGACAGCGCGACCTCCATCCGCTTTGTCATGATCGATACATCTCCTTTCCTTTACTTCTACCACCGTGACCCTAAATACCATGAAGTGAATTCACAGGATCCTGACAAAACAGTGGCCTTTGCCGACAGTGTACTGGCACAGTCGCACGAAACCTGGAAGGTTGTAATTGGTCACCATCCCATCTATACCTCCGATTTTAACCAGGGGAATTCCTATGGACTTATTGAGGAGATTGAGCCTTTGCTAAAGAAATATCATGTGGATTTTTACCTCAATGGCCATGTGCACAAATTTGAGCACCTCAGTCGCGACGGGATCGACTATATGATCACCTCCACCGGTGTGAAACCCCGTTGGTCGAATCCCTGGTTCTTCACCCGCTATGTCAAAAAGTCATTGGGATTTACCGTCTGTCATGTTACCGCGAAGGAATTTGATTTCTTCTTTGTCAATGAGAAGGGAAAGACGCTGTACTCCTACGGGAGGAAGAAATGACGGAGAGGACGGAATGACGGAGGGACTGGGCGATGGGGAGACGGGGAGAGTGGACGAAGGGGACGACTAGGACGAGACTTACTGATAAACACGCGTAGAATTCGTTATATAATGTAGGCAATTGCAGAATTACAGATCCGCTCCCGCTTAATTTTCTTATTTAATTCGCGTAATTTGTGTAATCCGTGGTAGGGTGGATTTCGGCACAAATGCGCCCTTTATCCTTTTTACTTTATCCATTATCCTTTGTGCTTAGTACTGTTGCTGGTTCCTTCCCCTTTGCCCTCCGCCATATCCATTCGTGTTGTTGTTGGGATTGTTGGGGTCATTCGGATCAAGCTCTTCATCCTTGTCTGAATCGGAACGGTTGGGCCTTGCCGATTTGAGGGCTTTGGGCAATTTTTTCGTTTTGATAAGCGGAATCCGGTAAGCGACAGTTACAGAAAAATCGAAGGGAACCTCAGAACTCGTGTAACCCAATCCCGGGATGACATAGGGTGTTACATGGGCGTCCTTGGTGGAGGCAAGGAGAAATTTTCCCCTGACAGACCAGCCGAAAAAGATATTCGGCAGCAACTCTCCCTTCAATCCAAACACCAATTCAGCCCAGTGGGCATTTAGGTTACTTTTGGGGAACGGGGATTGAATGGTCCCCCAGTAATTGGTGTAACTGGCGGCAAGGGTCTCCTGCGAAAACCGGCTGAACCCATACCTGAATCCGACAAATACCAGATCGTTGTCCGACAAAGACTCGAATTTGTTGATGTTTACATCCACCCCGATCCTGCCATAGGCCCCTTTGTTGGTATAGTGAAAGGCATCCTTCATATCGTCAACGCTTTGATACCCGGCTTCCACGGTAGGAAAGAAATTGCCTTTGTAGGGAAAATCTGACTGGATTTCGAAGGCGCCCTTTGTCGCTTTTTGTATCGTAGGCATCAGAAAACGTGACACGTCAATCCCAAAGCGGGGACCTTCGTACCTCCACACCTCTTTCTTTCCCTGTCCAAAGCCGGTAACCGGACTAAGGAGTAGTAAGATGAAGATAGACCGTAATATTTTGTCCATTCGTGGCATATTTTTCTGCAGATTTGGGACCCACAACCGGATCCAAAATTCTTATTGAATCAATGAGTGAGCTGTGTCTGAGAGCAGTAAGTTCGTAATTGGGCGCAAAACCGCAACTTTGGGAAATCAATTGAAAATTCATGGTATGTTTTACCCAAAATGAGCTGGCCTTACCGTTGGCGAAGACAACGAATCCTGTTGTGTCGGCGCTGACAGATAGCGGCAATCCAACCTTTACTGCCGTTGCGGCTACCTTGTTGAATACCAGAGTGTCGCCCTTGGCAAGCCTGTTGTACCCCCTAATCATAATGGAATCGATTTTAATCGTGCCATTGGCGGTAAATGAAGTGATCAAAAGGGTTTCCGACGACTCGTAGCAGTGGGAACCATTGTTACAGGAGTGAAGTAACATGACCGCCAACAGGAAAATAATGAGCCGAAATCGCATTCGTCGAAAAGGTTTGTGTTGTATCTTGCGGCAAATATAATCAAAATGGGCGGATGGGATTTATACCCCCCAAATAATTGATAGTTTTGTCCATCTAATTAATTTGTAATGAGAACAATTTCCTTTTTCATATTTTTCAGCATCGTATTGCTCGTATATTCTTCGCTCAACTATTTCGTTTATACCCGGGGGCTGATGGTTTTTTCCTGCACTCCATCCTTTAAAAAGTGGTTTACAGTGATATTTTGGACGCTGGTCTCCTCATTTCTGGTGGGGATGTTTTGGGAGCGGGCAGCCTCCTCTGTGGTCAGCGAATGGGTTTACCGGGTTGGCGCCTTTTGGCTGGCTTTCATGTTTTATTTCCTGATATCCTTGTTGCTGATCGACCTGGTTCGGGTTGCCAACTATTTCTTCCATTTTTTACCCGATTTTTCCCCTACCGGGAAGTTGTATTTGGGATATGCCGTCATCGGGGTAGTTTCGATGGTGGTACTTGGAGGTTACATCAACGCGTTAACTACCAGGATTAAAGAGATCCCTTTGACCATACACAAAACCGTAACCGGGAATCCTGAACTCAAAATACTGATGGCTTCCGACCTCCATCTGGGGGCGCTGATCGGAGAGAAGCAGGAGATGAAACTGGTACGCATCATCAACGAACAAAAACCCGATCTTGTGTTGCTTTGCGGCGATTTAGTCGATGGGGATATTGGCCCTGTGCTGAGAAAGAATCTGGGTAAACACATCCAGGAGATCCGTACGCCGCTGGGTGTCTATGCCATACCCGGTAACCACGAATACATAGGCGGTATCCGGAATACCTTGCCTTACCTGCAAAGCATCAATATCAAAGTACTGCGCGATGAGGTGGTCACACTTTCCAACGGGATCCAGCTGGTAGGAAGGGACGACCGCGACAGCCGCCGGATGGGAGAGGCCAACAATCCGCATGACCTGAAAGAGCTTACCAAAGATCTGGATCACACCAAACCCATCATCGTGATGAACCACCAGCCTTTTCACCTGGAGGAGGCGGTTGAAGTTGGAACAGACCTGCACCTGTCGGGCCATACCCACGACGGACAAATGTGGCCGTTTAACTACATCACGGAAGCCATCTTCGAGGTAAGCTGGGGATTGAAACAAAAGGGAAATACCACCTGCTACGTCTCCTCAGGTTTTGGCTCCTGGGGTCCACCGGTTAGGATTGGCAATTCTCCGGAAGTAGTGGTTTTTAATATCCGCTTTGACTAATTCTTGAATATTGATAGATAGAATATTCGTAAATATTTTAACATTATTTAACACAGAATCATATTTTTTCTTTTAATTTTACGTAAATTTGTTTAATGGTTTTATTTATTGCTTTTTTTATTTCTGCTTGATAAAAGAAGCAAATTATCCAATAAGTATTTACACTCTAAACACCTTAAAATTTATAGCATGAAAAAATCTAATCTGAAACTAGTTCTCGCATTTTTATTGGTAACAATTGCGGGTATCATCGTGTATAGTTGCCGGAAAAGCGAAGGCCCGCCAGACCCGAATGCGACCATAACCGTTGAACGTAAGTTGGTTATCAGTGCATTGAACTCATTCGTAAGAGACTCCATCGGACAGTTCAGTGTTGCAATTACCTCCCCAAGTGGTACAGTAAACCAGGTTGCAACAGGTAATACGTATGTTGTGAAGGACCCTGTTGCCGGCGACTATACTATAGTTGTATCAAAAACCGGTTACAACACGGCTTCTCCAGAAGTTATTACGGTTACCTTGCCCACCGACCCCAAAGCCAGTATGACGATTAATGTAACTTCTTTGCTGGTAAAGCTGGCAGCACCTGTCGCTGTAACTGGGACAACCGGAGCTGTCATTGCGGTAAAAACCAATTCGGAAGTGCCAACCAGCGCTCCCGTTGCCAATGCCACAGTTGCGCCGGGAACAGTTTTTACCCTTGCTGATGGCACCAAACCGGCTACGGTTAACATCACGGCCACCAATATTCCGACCGAAGCAAGTACGGCGCCTATTACGAATACAGGGGGAGGGCAACAGGCATCAGTAACCAGCAACCCGGAGTTGGTCAACAGTTCTGTACCACTGCAACAATTGGACTTGCAACCTTCCGGTTTGGTTCTTAGCGTTCCAATGATGATTGATATGTACATTGGTAATGACTATCCTTCCGATATGTCGTTGGCTGAGAAAATTGCGGCCCAGGACGGCCTCACACTTAACTATGTAAGGACTGACGGTACCGTTGAGGTGGTTAGTCCTGACCATTTTTCTGCTGACAGGAATACAGTCTATTACAAGATATCCCACTTTTCAAGATGGACCAGACTGAATAAATATTCAAAGGTAACCAAGGCAACCCCATTTATCACTTATGAAACACAAAGTAAAACATCAGATTGTGGTGGTAACATTTCTGGGAGTTATTTATTTTACAGGTTATATTTGTCAAGTACAAGGATTGGCTGGTGGTTGGGTCTCAGATCTGATTTGCATCTTTATTATAGTCTAATTCATCCTTTAGGTATTATACAGTCGCCTACAGGTTTTTATGTTAAGGCAGATGTGACTGCCACAATTGAAAACTGGGTGCTTACCATAACTGTTCCAGGCTTTCCCAGAACTTACAATATACAAATTCCAACCAATATTACTTTTAAACAAGCCTTTATCCCTTGCCACAACCAGGGAGGACACAACCAGGGCGGTTGAAAAAACAATAATCGGTAAGTTTTGAATAGCTTTACCGGATCCTAAGATAAAGAGACACCCATATTCCAAATAGTTTATTGGATTTGGGTGTTTCCTTTTTTGTTAGACGGCTGGTCATTTGAAACATTATTTTCAACGATGGGTAGAAAGAGGGAGTAAGCAAGGAATGTTTTTGAATAGGTTATTAAAATAATGAATGATATGGCCAGTTATCGCAAATTCATGGCATTGTGCTGGATTGTAGCATTGGGGGTTATATACCCGGTTACATGTTCATCCCAATCACTGTTGGGCATAACCGGTTTGGTTAATACCCCTACCGCGCGTATGCAAAAGGATGGCACTTTGAGTTTTGGAATATCCTATTTTGAACGGAGGCACCAGCTATATTTCGAAGGCACCAGGGATGTAGGTCACGCCTATATTAATTTAACCCTTTTACCCTTCCTGGAGTTGGTTTTTCGGGCAAACAGGCCATTGTATTATGAAACTTTTAGTAAGTACACTTTTGACCGTACACCAATTGTTCGAGTAAGACTATTCAACGAAAAGAAGTATCTGCCGTCTGTCGTGGTCGGGATTCATGATTTTGCATCTACCGAAAATTCGGGTACGGTCTATTTTAATGCGACCTATCTTGTGCTCTCCAAAAAAATAAATGATTTTGATGTTCACTTTGGTTATGCTCCCAGGATCATGAAAGCCAATGAATATCAGTTGGATGGTCTGTTTGGTGGGTTGGCCTACTCGCCCCACAAGGCCATCAACCTGT
>JAVHPO010000348.1:0-32761 GCA_036170635.1 Prolixibacteraceae bacterium
TTCTCGGCATCTTTGATCAAAGCCAATTTACCTTCATTGATCAGGTCGGGCAGGCTCAATCCTTGATTCTGGTACTGTTTGGCAACAGATACCACAAACCGGAGGTTGGCCCTTGTCAGTTTCTCAAGCGCCGCCTGGTCTCCCTTTTTGATCCGTTGCGCCAACTCAACTTCTTCTTCAACTGATATAAGTTCCTCTTTACCAATTTCCTGAAGATATTTGTCAAGCGAAGCGCTTTCGCGGTTCGTGATCGATTTGGTGATTTTTAGTTGTCTCATGCTCTGCAATTAAAAGTCTGCAAAGATACTAATAAAGTTGTTTTCAACAATATTAAATCTTTCGTTACAATATACGAATTATTCGTTTAAATTAAAAACATAATAAGTCCATTTGCCATCGGGGTAAACACCTTCGATCAAAACAGGTTTTTTATCGCTACTCTGTGAGATGACCCGCTTGATATCTTCAACGCTTCCGACACTGATTTTGTTTACGTCAGTGATGATAAATCCGGGTCTAACCCCAACATTTTTTAATTTTCCACTTGTTATCTTCAAAATTTGAACTCCCTGGTCGATGTTCAGCCGATCTTTGTCCTTTTGGGAAATATCCCCAAATTCGGCCCCCAGCAATGAAAAACTCTCTTTCACGATAGAGGTATTGCCTTTGGTGTTTTTTAATGTGACATTGAACACCTTCTCTGCGCCATTTCTTCTGACCGTAACAACGACCTGGTCTCCAGGGCGGTGTTTGCCAACTTGTTCCTGGAGCTGGGCCACAGAATTAACTTTTGTCGCGTTCAGCGCCACAATAACATCACCCTTTTTGATTCCTGCAGTCTTGGCCGCTCCTTCATCAAATGTTTCTGCGACATAGATTCCTTCCGTTCTGTCGAGATTCTCGTCTTTGGCCAATTTGTCATCAATATCTCTGATACTTACGCCCAACAAGGCTCTTTGAACTTCCCCATATTTTCTCAGATCCTCCACGACCTTGTGGACAATGGATGCCGGGATGGCAAAAGAATAGCCAGAATAAGAACCTGTGCGGGAGGCAATGGCCGTATTAATACCTACCAGTTCTCCCCGGCTATTGACCAAAGCGCCACCACTGTTCCCGGGATTCACCGCAGCATCTGTTTGGATAAAAGACTCTATCGGCATTTGACCACTCATGATGTTTATGCTTCTCGATTTGGCACTGACGATTCCGGCTGTCACTGTAGAGGTCAAATTAAACGGATTTCCAACGGCCAATACCCATTCTCCCAATTTGAGCGCTTCGGAATCGCCCCATGAAAGCACAGCTAGATTTTTAGCATCAATTTTTACCAGTGCAATGTCCGTATTCAAATCACGGCCAATTACTTTGGCTGAAAATTTACGGTTGTCGTTGAGGATCACATTGATATCCTGAGCTCCATCCACCACGTGGTTGTTGGTTACAATGTAGCCATCTTCACTGATAATTACTCCGGAACCAGCTGCCTCACTGTATTGAGGTGTTGGTTTGCTATTGCCCCGGGGGCCGAAAAAATATTCAAAGATATCATTGCCCCCATCAAAATAATAGCTGTTGGTTTTAGTTTTTGTAGTGATATGCACCACTGCCGAAACACTCTTTTCCGCTGCCTGGGTTAAATCGGGCAACTGAGTCTGTGGAGGAGCAGGTGGTTGGGAGTAGCTGGTCAGTTGAATGGGTTTTTCCTCCAATACAACACGCTTGTTGTCGTTTGAATTAAAATGTGAATACAAAGAGAGAGCAATAAAAGCTCCAATAAATGCAAATGCAATGTAAGATGCACTCTTTTTAATTGTGTTCATAAATAATTACTTTTTAAGATTTACAGGATACATGTTTCAAATTTTGTACCATTCTATGGGTAACTATATCCTATTAGACGAGAAAAGTATCCAAAAGTAATCCTGATTAACAAACTTTAACTAGAACCACGGAAGGGAACACAGATTAAAAGAATTAACCCCTTTCTTACCACAAATAACACAAATTTTCACAGATTAAAAGAGATAATATAAAGGTTTGCTATCTCTCAGTCCCTCAGTCCCTCAGTCCCCAAGTCCCTCAGTCCCTCAGTCTCCAATGTCTTCGTTTCACCGTTTCTCCGTTTCGTGGAATCTTACAAATCAGGGATCAGAAGTTGGCGTCATGAGGACAAATTGTCAGTTTTTGTTTTCGTTCCCTTTGTCAGGAACGTTGAACCATTTGGCCAAAGGTTCGGACGGCAGGTAGTTCTGCAGGTAATGAATGGCTTCTACTGAATTGGAGGCGACAAAATACATGGAGCGGTAACTCTCTTTGGCAAAGGTTTCCTGGTAGGATTTCTCAAACTGTTCGAGAAGGGAGTCGTAATATTTGTTGGTGTTGATGAAAACAACGGCCTTGTTGTGGTAATTTAACTGTTTTAGGGTGATCACTTCCAGGATCTCTTCCAGGGTCCCGAAGCCGCCCGGAAGCGCAACGAAAGCATCGGAGCGTTTGCGCATCAGGTATTTGCGCTCACGCATGTTGGGCGTGATGATCTGCTCGTGGTCGTTTGGATTGGAGAGTCGGTGGGCATGGATAAGTTCAGGTATAATTCCAATGGTTTTAGACCCATATTCCCTGGCCGATTCGGCACAGGTGTGCATCAAACCAACATTTGCCCCTCCATAAATCAGGTTCCAACCCAATCCACCAATGAGCTTCCCCAATGTTTGGGCTTCCTCGAAATAGATTTCAGGAATGGCGTTGCTGGAGGAGGAGAAAACACAGAGGTTCATTAGACATCAATATTCGCGTAAGTCGCATTGTCTTCGATGAATTTTCTGCGCGGAGGTACCTCGTCGCCCATCAGCATCGAAAAGACGTGATCGGATTCTGCCGCATTTTCGATCTCCACCTGGCGCAAAGTACGTCTTTCAGGATTCATCGTTGTGTCCCAGAGCTGTTCGGCGTTCATCTCTCCCAAACCTTTGTAGCGCTGCACGTGCACGCTTTTTTCGTTACCGCCGGCCCAATCTTCGATGATTCTCAACCGTTGTGCTTCGGTCCAGCAATATTGCTCCTGTTTACCTTTTTTGATGAGATAAAGCGGAGGTGTGGCGATATAAATATGTCCGTTCATGATCAGATCGTGCATGTAGCGGAAGAAGAAGGTCATGATCAGCGTGGCAATGTGCGATCCGTCGACATCGGCATCCGTCATGATGATAATCTTGTTGTATCTTAATTTGGAGATATTGAGCTCTTTTAGGTCCTCGTCAGTACCAATAGACACACCCAGTGCAGTATAGATGTTACGGATCTCTTCGCTGTCGAAAACCCGGTGTGGCATCGCTTTTTCTACATTGAGGATCTTTCCGCGCAAGGGAAGAATAGCCTGAAAGCTTCTGTCGCGGCCTTGTTTGGCTGTACCGCCAGCGGAATCTCCCTCCACGAGGAACAGTTCACAGCGCTCGGGATCTTTTTCTGAACAGTCGGCCAGTTTTCCGGGCAGACCGCTTCCGGTAAGTACGTTTTTACGCTGCACCAGTTCCCTCGCTTTGCGGGCAGCATGTCTGGCCGTTGCAGCTAAGATGACTTTGTTGACGATGATTCTTGCTTCGCGCGGATGCTCCTCCAGATAGTTGCTCAGCATTTCGCTGACCGCCTGGTCGACCGAAGCGCTGAGCTCAGAGTTTCCCAGCTTGGTTTTGGTCTGGCCTTCGAACTGCGGTTCCTGAACTTTACAAGAAATTACGGCGGTCAATCCCTCACGGAAGTCATCCCCGGCAATTTCGAATTTTAGTTTCTGGAACATTCCGCTGTTTTCGGCGTAACTTTTCAGCGTTCTGGTAAGGCCTCTTCTAAAACCAGTCAGGTGGGTTCCACCCTCTATGGTATTGATATTGTTGACGTAAGAGTGTACGTTTTCAGTGAAAGAATTGTTGTAACACATGGCAATCTCCACCGGAACATCGTTTTTCTCGGTAGAGATGTGAATGGTCTCCTCGATGATCCTTTCACGGGTACCATCCAGGTAATCAACGAATTCGGATAATCCGGCTTCCGAATAGAAAATCTCCTGTTTAGAGGCGCCATCAGCTTCTTTGATTCTTTCATCAGTGAGTGAAAGCCTGATTTTTTTGTTCAGGAAGGCCAGTTCCCGCAGACGGGCTGAGAGGATATCAAATTTGAATTCTGTGGTGGTAAAGATGGTGTCATCAGGAATAAAAGTAATGGTTGTGCCGGTATGGTTCGTTGGCCCGATAATCTTGACATCGGCCAGAGGGGCGCCCTTTGAGTACATCTGTTCCCAGATATTGCCATCCCGGTGTATTTCTGCCCGAAGATGGTTGGAGAGCGCATTTACGCAGGAAACACCTACTCCATGGAGACCTCCGGATACTTTGTAGCTCTCTTTGTTGAACTTCCCGCCGGCATGCAATACCGTCAGAACTACTTCCAGAGCCGATTTGTTCTCACCAAGATGCAATTCGGTAGGGATACCACGGCCGTCATCCACCACAGTGACAGATCCGTCTTCACCGATTACCACATCAATATTGCTGCAATAACCAGCCAAAGCCTCATCGATGGAGTTGTCAATTACTTCATAAACAAGGTGATGCAATCCGCGAATGTTGACATCGCCAATGTACATCGCAGGCCGTTTCCGTACTGCTTCCAAACCTTCCAGTACCTGAATGCTGTCTGCGCCGTATGATACTTCAGCGGCTGATTTTATCTTTTTCGTCTCGCTCATTTTATACTAGGATAATTTGTTTTTCAATGGTAGTATAGAACTCCATGTTGCCTGAATTATTAACATTCTCTTGAGTGTTGCAAGCAACATGTTCGTTTCAAAATGGTTTGTTGATGGAATCAAATTCTGATGGGTCTGATCCCGGGCCCCTGATTCGCGCCTCGAGGTTCGAAGTCCATCCTCTCCCAATGATTTTTTCTAATGTTTTAAAGTAGGCAAAGGTAGCTAAATTTCACCAAACAGACAAGAAAATTTTCAGAAAGAGAAGCCTGCACCCACTTTAAAATGCATGCCCTGGGTGGTATAGCCATACCACGGTTCATTTTTTCTGTTGAGCAAATTTTCAATTTTGCCAAAAAATTCTAAATTCTTGGTAAATAAATATTTAGCTCCGATATTTACATCTACCATGGCATCGGTCTGAAGATAAATCGGGGGAGGAGGAAGGGAAGAAGCCCAGATTGGATGGTGAAACTTTAGCATGATATTTCTAGGTCCGGTTAAGAAAAAATCTGCTGTCGCGAGGATCTTGTCTGTAACTTTGAAATTGGCCGTTGCATCCAGTGTGAAATCGGGTTGATACGGAGCCTTTTCCAGGTTATTGGTTTGATAATTGTAGAAATGGCCTGAGAGCATCATGAAAAGATTGGATGAAGTATAGGTTAAATTTCCGGAAAAATCGACTGTACTCAGGTTGTCATATACCACTTCGAAAGCGTTGTTGTAGGTCAGATCTTTCAACGAAGGTGATACATTGCCGGATCTGTTTTCAACCATGGTTGTATAAAAATACTGATCTACTGTCTTGCTGTATCTCAGACCAAGATCGTATGCCAGCTGAGCCATAATTTTTCCCTTTATTCCAGCGGAGAGAACGTTCATATGATTGGATGGCCCCACCATTAAAGTGGGGTTAATCCATCGATTTTCCTCAGCAATTTTTGAGTAGCTGTTGTTCTGGAGATAGCCATCAATTCCCACGTGGAAGATCAGTTTGTTGCCGGAGGAGTGGTACAAAAATTGCGCTTTTGGATAGAGTTTCAGCGTTGTTCCGTTCGGATCATCGGTCACGGCATAGAGGTTTAGTCCACCTTCCAGGGTTAAGTATTCTGTTTGATAGTTGATCGAAGGAGCGAGTTGCAACCAGGAGCTGGTACGGGAAAAGGTTGGCGACAGATCGGGTATTGATGTTACTTTATCAGTGTTAAAGTGTTCAAATGCCGCTTTAAGTTTGCCGGTAAAAGCGCCAAAATTGTAATCGAAATTGCCTCTTAAACTTATCTCTTTTTCAATCTGACCGCTCGAAGTACTGAAATAGCCAAGTTTCACTTCTGAATTAAATTTGAGCAAAGCTTTTGATGCAGCATTGCTTTTTACCGCCAGGTCAAAATAGCCATGTTGGTTCAACTGGTCCTGACCGAAATATTTGGTAAAATCATCAGTTAGAATATTGACAGGAATTGGTTCAGGATAACCGTAAAAGCGGTTCATGTCGCGCCGATAGGAGAGTTCAGACGAAATGGTAACCCCTTCGAGAACATAGCTGCCAAACAAGAGCGCCTTGTTGTAGCTGAAAGGTGCTTCAATTCTGCTTCCTCCCTTGAGTTGCAAGGATCCCTGAGAAGAGAGATGGTTGAATTGTACGCCCAGCGATCCGTTTTGTGAATTGGGATTGCTCAGGTAAAAATCCAGGAATGGTGTCAGGTAGGAGCCGATACCTCCGCTTATTTTCCCGTAACCGGGATAGATGATCTCCCTTTGAAACTGGTCGTATGCGCGAACTTCAGAAGAGCGAAAGCCTGAGGTAATGGGATGACCAATAGTCTTGTAGTTCAGATCTGGCCTGAATTTGGTGGTATCGTTGATATCCGGAAGCAGGTTCATTTTCTGGGCATTGGAGACAGAGGGCTTGTAGGCCTTGACAACCTCTACCTGCTGATTGAGCCTGGTGGTATCTTTCTGTGCATGGCCAGCAAGCACAAACCCTGAAACGAGAGCGACCAGTAGAAACCGTTTTAGAAAATATCTTTGAATCATAAGTAACGTGTTTATACTATTTCAATCTATTTCTTCTGTTCCAAAACCTTCAAATATGCCGTTGCCTCTTCCACGATGCCATCCTCCTTGTTGTCGTAATTTTCAATCACGCTTTTGAGGGTATTGGTTGCCTGAAACAGGTCATTCATCCGCTCGTAAATATGGGCCAGCAATACAAAACTTTTGCCAAGCCAATATTTCTGCGGACTATTTTTCGCGATGAAATCCATCACCTCGTTTTCAGCATCTTTGAGCCGGTTGTTGTCTGCATAATATTTGCAGACATTGTACTTGGCTTCGGCTCCTTCCTGGGATTTTGGATCGGCAGAGAGCTTTCTCCACAAAGGCAAAGCTTTGCCGGGATCTTTCAATGCCTCATAGGCTTTGGCCGACTTGAAGGAGGTCTCCCGGTCGAGCTCGGGCGGAAGTTTACCGTTGCTCCTCAATTTCCAGCCAATCCTGACTACCTCTTCCCACTGACCCAGTTCATACTGGCATCTCAGGATTCCTACGGTTCCGGCCAACACATTGGCGGGCGTACCGGCCATGCTCTCCATCCGCTGGAAATAGCCGAGCGCTTTTCCAAACTCTTTGGCGTCGAAGGCCAATCCTGCCGCCTTTATCAGCGCGTTTTCGGTAAAAAGGTTGGATGGCTCAGCAAGTACAGCATCGTAATCCTGTAACGCGACGGCACCCTCGCCCGCATTGTATGCACATTCTGCTCTGTAAAAACGGGCGTTCACAGTAAAGTTTCCTTGTGGAAAGTTGTTGAGGTATTTTGTGAGCTGCTCGCTGGCATTTGGGGCATGCGCCATGTAAAGCTTTTCCGCGGCAAAATAGGTGAGCGAGTCCTGTTCGTTTTGGGAGGGAGTGGCCCCTTTGCCCAATTTTTTGGTGTAAGAGATATAATCCTCAACCTGATTGTTCTCCATGTAGTTGTTTTTGATGCCGGTGAGGGCACCTCTTGCTTCGGGCGTATCGGGAAACCGGTCGATTAGCTCTTTGTAATAGGCTATGGAGACATCGTACTGGTTTTGGTTGTATGCGATCAGTCCAAGTTGCGCAAGCGCCTTGGGTATCAGTGGACTGCCCGGATATTTGGCCATCAGGCTTTTGTAGCTTGCTTTGGCATTTTCGAAGTCAGACAATTTCTCCCTGGCTTTTCCAGTTTCGAAGAGTGCATCATCGCAATAAGGAGATTCAGGGTACTTGGAGAAGAGCTCTTCCAGTTCTTCCAGTTTCGTCTGCTGGTCCTGCATCAAACCATGAGTAAAGGCCATTTGAAACAGGGAATAATCGGCATCTGCCACATTCAAATTTCTGGCTTTTTGGTAATCATTGATGGCCTCTTCAAAATTGCGGTTGGCATATTGGCAATCACCCAGCCGGTTGTACACATCGCCCAATAATTTTTCATTGTCTGCACCGGCAAGTTCGGTGAACCTGTTGAAATTGGTCGCCGCCTGAATGAGTTCCTGTTTGTTAAAATACAGATAGCCAATATTGTAAAAAGAGAGCGCGTACTCTTTCAATTTCTGGCTTCCTGGTAAGGCCTGAAATTTTTTATATTCGATAAAAGCCTCGTCCCCTTTACCCAGGCGATAGAGCGTTTCTGCCCGCCAGTATTGCGCCTGGGCCTTAAACGTGGCATTGGACGATCCGTTTTCAAGTGATTTATCCAGGAGTTTCAGCGCACCGGCGAAGTTGAGGTCGCGGAACAGTTCCATGCCACGGTAAAGTGTAACCCGCTGGTACGCCTTTTTGACCGAAGGGCTCTTTACCTTGATCCGCTCCATAGATACCAGCGCATCCTTGTAGTTGTGGGTGGTCATGAAAACGTTGACGAGGTAGTTGTAGGCCAGGTCGTTCTCCCTGGCTTCGGGATATTCTGCAATGTATTTGTCCAAAGCCTTGATGGACTCATTGAAAGGGGAGTAGTCCAGTTCATAGGCTGCCTTAGCATACTGGAACAACGCGTCCTGCCTGATCTTTGGATTAAACTTCATATCGGAGGCATGCTGGAACGCCTGCAGCCCTTTTTGCTTGTCCCCTTTTTTCATGTACAAGGCGCCCAGCTGGTAGTAGGTACCCTGCGAGATAGCATCTTTCATCTGGACCGATTTCTCATACCACTGAATGGCCAAGTCGGGCCGGTCAATTTTTTCGAAACAAAATCCGGCAACATAGCAGTCGGCCCTGCTGATCTCCTTACCTTTGAAATATTTGTCAATCAGATCGGTAGCCTGTTGGTATTGCTCCAATTGGTAGCAGGAGGTGACCATGATACGCGCCAGTTCGAATTTCCGGTCGTCCGGGGCCTTAGCCAAAAGTGGCGCTCCCTGATCCAAAACTTCCTGGTAAGAACCCTTGGCAAAGTTTATCTGAACCTGATAATAGGGGATGAGCTTAAAATACGCCGGATTGTTTTCCAGCTTGCTGAATTCGGCCAAGGCCTCATCGTAATGGCCTTCCAGGTAACTGATGTGTGCCCAGTAATATTTTGCGCCATCGCCAAGTGTGCTTTTTTTACCCCTTATTTGATCGAAATTGGACTTGGCTTTGGTTTTTTCACCGGTTTCCAAAAGCGATACTCCAGAGTAATATAGATACTTTTCCTTTTCGGCTGCGGTCAATGATGCTGTTTCCAGTTGCCGGTAAAGCTGTAGCGCCTCCTTGTATTTCTTGTGGTTGAAGGAGAGATTGGCCAACCGGAAGAGGGCCGAATTTTTCAAAGGCGATTCGGGCTGATCTTCAATAAATTTTTTCAGTTCGGCCTCTCCATTGGAATTTCCAAGTTCAAGCCGGGATGCTGCGATGTAGTAAGCAGCGGCATCGCTGAGCAGTCCGCAGTTTTTTGCCTGAAGCTCCTCGAATTTGTGAAGTGCCGATCCCCAGTTGCCGGCATCAAACAGGGAGATCCCTTCACTGTAAAGCCGGGTGGCTGCCTCAGAATTGCTCCTGTTGTTCTGTGAAAAGAGCATTAAACCGGAAAAGATAAAAGGGATCAGAATAAAGAGGAATCGCTCAATTCCGGATCTTATGGAACCTATTTTTTGTCTCATATGGCTAAATCGACAAGTTTAAAAACTCCGAAAGATACAACTTTAGATTTCGACAGATCGTCAAAAAAAGTTAAATTTGTAACTTGGGGCTTTTACAAATTTAGGATTTTATCTATACTTCAATCATGGCAGAAGAAATTATCAAACTCAAAAATGCAGACATCTATCAACAAGATACTTTGGTGTTGAAAGAGGTCAACCTGACGCTCAACAAGGGAGAATTTCTTTACATCATTGGAAAGGTAGGAAGCGGAAAAACCAGTTTGTTGAAAACATTTTACCATGAAATTCCCTTGGTGAACGGCGAGGGAACCATCATGGGCTATGATCTGAATCACATGAAAATGAAAGAAATCCCGTTTCTGCGCCGCCGGTTGGGAATTATTTTCCAGGACTTTCAGTTGTTGGGCGACCGTTCAGTCCAGAAGAATTTTGAGTTTGTCCTGCGTGCCACCGGATGGCGGATGGAGCGTGCCATTCAGGAACGTATAGATGAGGTGCTGAATTTGGTAGAGATGCCCGATGCCGGATCAAAAATGCCCCACCGCCTGTCGGGCGGCGAACAACAAAGGATCGGAATTGCACGTGCCATGCTCAACAATCCGCAAATTGTCCTTGCCGATGAACCTACCGGGAACCTGGATCCCGAAACTTCGCAGAAGTTGATGGTGCTCTTGAACGAAATCAACAAGGATGGGGTGACAGTGGTGATGGCCACCCACGATTATGAGATGATCCGGCAATTTCCGGCCAGGCGCATGATCTGCGAAAACGGCGAGCTGAAAGAGATGCTCCCTCCCCCTGAACCACTTGATTTCGATACCCTTCTCGCAGATAATTGAACTTTGAACCTTTATCCTTTATCCTTTATCCTTTATCCTTTATCCTTTATCCTTTATCCTTTATCCTTTTTCCCTCCTTCCCACATGTTCAAACTGATCCCCAACTTTTCTCTCCGGCACAACAACAGCTTTGGCATTGATGTGAGTGCAAATTACTGGTTAACAATTAGTGAGATGAAGGATTTGGAAGAGGCCATGGTCAAATACACGCATCTTACGGAAGAGACTAAAATGATCATTGGCGGAGGGACCAACCTGCTATTTCTGTCAGATTTCGACGGAGTGATACTTTCACCTGATTTCGGTGGGTACGGGATTTCTTACCAGGATAGCCATGTCATTGAGTTGGAGGTGGGCGCCGGAGTTGAATGGGATGAATTCGTTGCATATTGTGTGGAGCATGAATGGTACGGAGTGGAGAATTTATCCCTGATTCCGGGGAAGGTGGGAGCTGCACCGGTGCAAAATATTGGAGCCTACGGAGTGGAAGTGGAGCAAGTAATTGTTAAAGTAAATGGTTTTAATCTTGAAACGTCTGAAATAGAGAGTTATACCCAAGAGCAATGCCGTTTCAGTTACCGCTCCAGTATCTTCAAGGAAAAAATGCTAAACCGTTTCATGGTTACCTCGGTGGTTTTCAGGCTTCAAAAGAGGGGAGAAGTAGTTTCTGAGTACGGTGACCTGAACAGGGTCATGAAGGAACTGGGCGAGCCCTCGTTAAAGAATGCAAGGGAGGCGGTCATTCAGATACGGAGATCTAAGCTGCCCGATCCGAAGATATTGGGTAATGCCGGTAGTTTTTTCCGAAATCCGATTTTGTCTGCCAGGGAAGCTGCATCTCTGGCAGATTTCCTTCCGGGATTGCCGCTCTATCCCACCTCCGGGAAAGAGATGAAAGTTGCCGCAGGATTTTTGATCGATCATGCAGGCTGGAAAGGCCGGCGACAGGGGCGGGCAGCTGTGCACGACCGACAAGCATTGGTTTTGGTCAATTTAGGTGGGGCAACCGGCGCCGAAATCCTGGAGCTCTCGATGGCTATTCAACAGGATGTATTTGAAAAGTATGGGGTAGTGCTGGAGAGGGAAGTGCAGGTTGTGGAGTAAGAATTACAAATTACAGATTAAAAATTACGAGGGGAAGTGGTGGGTACTTCGTGTCAATTCTTTCCAATGAGTCTGATTACCCGATTGGTCTTAGTAGTTTTTCAGGCTATCTCAATTCCGTACTTCTGGATTTCGCTTAAAAAGTCACTTTTATCATGATCCCTCTCGATAAGAATTGGTTCAATCCTGTCATCGACTTGCCTTCGTAGTTTCCACAACAATGGATGGATAGAAAAGTAATCGCCATCGATGTGGGCCACAACAATTGCAACGTCGATATCGCTGTCTGCATGATTCGAGTTTTTCGCGTATGAGCCAAACAAATATACTTTCTCAATTGGAAAGTATTGCCTAAGTAAGAGGCTGTATTCTTTTACTTTTGTTATAGCTTCATATTTATCCATAGCTGTAGCTTATCTTCCATTTCTCTAACAATATCCCAAAGGTAGAACAAAAATAGACTTAGGAAATCCTCTCTCTGTTCTTAGTCAATTTAGCCAAACGGTTTCGTGATTTGGAGTGTGGTATTTATGAATTTAAGAATTGCTGTTTATGAAACAATCCGAAATTTCGGGATGCAGTGGTTGTTTAGCGAAGTCGAAACATGGTGTGAAATGCACTCCCAATCAGTTTTTACTGAGAAGGGGAAGGCTACTTGAATGGCAACCGTGTTTTTTTATTTATAATGGGATTGGTTCCATTTGCTTAATATTATGATTATTTCGTAGATGTTTTCTTACATGGTTGCTAACGTATTAGGATTTATTTAACGTTTCCTCAAATTTATGTAAAATATTGTTGAAAGGCAAATGGATAGATTGAATTTGAGTAAGAAGCAAAAGGGGAAATGTAATTTCAAACCAAGTTGGACTGAGTCGGTTGCTTTGGATTTTTTAAAGTAGAAGAGAGGACAGTTCAGTATGTTTTATTTCAGCCGGTACAGTAAACCAAATCTAAATCCCGATTCGATCAGGTGTTGCCGGGAATGATTGTCTGAAGCAAAAGAGACGAGGGAATGTGCCTTTATATAGGGATTTACAAAGGCGGTAACCCAGCCTTTGAAATCGTACTTCAATCCCAGACCAACATTTGCACCGATACCGGATTGACTGCCTACTGGCATGGATGGAGATGCATCCACTCCAAGAAACAGACCGCCGGTAACAAAAAAATAATGGGCAAAATTTACCCTCAGGTAGAGGGGGATGTTAATGAGCGAGAATTTTGCCCCATAAGATGGATAGAGATTACCCGGATTGACACCCGGTTTAATCGTAATCTTGTAATTAGAAAATTCCATCCCGCTCTCCAGATCCAATGTATTGTTCAACGGGTGGAGATAATTGATCCCAATCGAAAAATATCCGTCTCCCAAATAGCTGGGACCGCCCTCCGTCTTCGCGGTAGTAAACAGATCGGCATTGCCCAAAGATGAAAAGGTAATCCCAACCTGACCTTTGGTAGTGGGTCGGGCATCTTGCTGGGCATAAGATGAAAGGGTTACAGCTAAAATTAGACAGATCAAAAGGGAGGCGGTTTTTTTCATTTTTTTCTTCATATTTAACTACAATATTTCATGCAAAGGACGCCAAGGAGAACCGCAAAGGAGCGCAAAGTTCGGTTTTGGTTTCTTTGCGTCTTTCTTTGCGTTCTTTGCGTGAACTCTTTTTGTTATAAGCCATTTATCGATTCATTTATCCTTCAATCTCTATCCCGTATTTCCCCAACAATCCTGCAACGCCTGGAAAGGAGAACCTGGCTTTTTTCATGCGGTTGAGTTCCGGATCAATCGTGTAATTGTGGGCTGCGCGAAAGTCTGTTTTTTCCAGGTTACTGTTCTCAAAGATGGCGCCGCTTAAATCGCAGTTGTCGAAAGAGCGACCGCTCAGATCTGCCTCCGTAA
The DNA here is from genome assembly GCA_036170635.1 of Prolixibacteraceae bacterium. Classification (GTDB taxonomy): domain Bacteria; phylum Bacteroidota; class Bacteroidia; order Bacteroidales; family Prolixibacteraceae; genus CAINVV01. Next base: position 13,693 of record JAVHPO010000348.1, read on the forward strand.
AATCGACCTCCTGCAAAGCACAGTCCCTGAAACTGCTTCTCCTGAGGTTGATTTTGTAGAAAGAGGAGAGGTTTAGCGTACAGCGGTCGAAATGAACAGACAAAAGGAAGGTGTTGCAATTTTCAAAATGAACTCCCATTAATTTGCATACAGTGAACTTGACCTCCTGGAAAGCGCTGTTGGTGATTTTTGCCAAACTGACATTGCAGCCGCTAAAACCACATCCGATGAAAGTACAACCGGAGAGATCACAGTTGGACAGATCACAATCCTGGAACGTACAGTTTTCGTATTCTCCCTTCTGAAAGGATTCCTTTGTGAAATCTTTTTTAGCAAAGCTCTTCTCTTCTATGTAGTTGTTGTTCATTGTTTTGCGGAATTGAGAATGAGATTTAAATCAGGACTTATTATTCACCACAATAGGCACATAGATCACAATAGGGCCTATTGTGTCCTATGTGCCTATGTGGTGAACTTTGCACAGACTCTTCAACATGATGAAAGGCCAAAAGCAGGACTCGGGGACAGGGAGACTGAGGGATTGCTAACCTAAGCATTTTCTTTTTTAATTCATGTGTATTTCATTTTTTGTTGGTCACATGGATTACTCATATTCATTTTCGGTTGGAGTGAAAATATTATTGTGAGTAATTTGTGTAATCTGTATAATTTGTGGTAGGAGAGGGGTTATTTTTTCTCATTTGTAGACTTTAATCTTGTTCAGCGCTTCCTGGTATTTTTTTGCATTTCTGTTATGTTCGGAGAGTGTTTTGGCGAAGTTGCTGTATCCCGAAAAATCCTCTTTGGCGCAGAAATAGAAGTAGTCGTGCACCTTGAAGTTTAAAACCGCCTCCAGGGAGGAGATCTCCGGGATGTTGATCGGTCCGGGAGGGAGCCCTGGTTTTAAATAAGTGTTATAAGGACTTTCAACCGCCAGCTGTGCCGTCAAAATTCTGCGGATTCCGAAATCGCCCAGAGCAAAGCGGATGGTAGGGTCGGCCTGGAGAGGCCAGTCTTTGTGCAGGCGATTGATGTAAACGCCCGCAATGACCGGTTTATCTTCCGCTTTGTTGCTCTCCTCCTGCACAATCGAGGCCAGCGTTGCTACCTGATCGGTGGTTAGTCCGATGCTCTTTGCCTTCCCTTTACGGGTTTCGTTCCAGAATTTATCGTATTCATATTTCATCCTGGTAAGAAAAGCCTGGGGCGTGGTTGTCCAATAAAACGAATAGGTGTTGGGGAGAAACAGCGCGGGAAGCGTCTCTTTTTTAAAGCCCAATTTCAGGGTACTGGAGTCGTTTTTAAAGAGTTTAATGAAGGAGAGGGAGTCGCATTGCAACTGCCTGCCAACTCTCCCGGCAAGTTCTTCAAGAGTCCGGATGCTGTTGAAGGTGACCATCACCGGGGTTTGCGCCCCAGACCTGAGGATGTTGATCAGTTGGTTGTTGCTCCACCCCTTTTGAACTTTGTAGGCTCCCGGACGGAGGTTGTTGTCGTAATCTTTTAGCCGGGCAACCCGTCTGAAGGTTTCAACTTTGGTAAGGCATCCATTTTCCTGCAACCGTTTGACAATCTGATCGAAATCGTCTTTCTCACGGATGAAAAGCATGTAGTTGCCAGCGATATTGGGACTGTACAATCCGTTGTAAAAATTTTTGATCCAGATGGCTGAAATGACAAGTAAGATGACCAGGAAGGCAATTATTTTTTCCCTGATCCCTATTGCGCGAAATGCTTCATATCCTTTGAGGGAAATCTGTTTGATGCTCTTCCCCGTTTTGAAAATAGTGCTTTGACAAACCAGAATGAGAGATTTAATCCTCTTCTCCAATTTGCTTGATTGGGTGACCTTTCGTTTTCGCTTGCTCATTTATCTCTTCAAAAATACAATTTTAATGCAATTCACTAATCAGACTTTTTAATTCAGAATATGTTTAATTTATAACACAGAGAATAATAAGACGATATTCTCTGTGTAAGCTTTTTTAATTTTGAGCATCATCTCAGAAGGGCTGTAAGTGATAAAATAGTATTTTTGCAGTTTAAATCAGCAGAATAAAATTCAGTATATGCATCAAATTAAATTGGCCGATAACATCTATTTTCTGGGCTTCAACGATCGTCGAACCGCCCTTTTCGAGAATATCTGGCCTATCCCCGACGGAATCTCATACAACTCCTATTTAATTGTTGATGAAAAGGTTGCATTGGTCGATACCATGGAGCGCCAGTACATCGAAGATTACATTGCCCGAATAGAGGGTATTATCGGATCAAGGCAGATTGATTACCTGATAATCAATCACATGGAGCCGGATCATTCGGGATCGATGAAGGCCATCGCCGCCAGATACCCAAATATCACCTTGGTTGGAAATAAAAAAACCTTTGGCATCGCCGAAAACCTGGGTTTCAATCTGGAGAAAGTATTGGAGGTTCACGACAATTCTGTTCTGGATCTGGGAAAAGTAAAACTACAGTTTCAAACCATACCGATGGTGCATTGGCCCGAGACCATGATCACCTACGATGAAACGCACAAAATCCTCTTTTCAGGAGATGCTTTCGGAAGTTATGGCACATTGGATGGCGGTGTGTTTGACGATGAACTCAATCTCGATTTTTATGAGGTGGATGTGATGCGCTATTTTACCAACATCGTTGGGAAATATTGTCCGCATACCCAGAGGGCCATTAAAAAACTTGCGCCACTCGATATAAAAATGATCGCGGCAACCCACGGTCCGATCTGGCGTACCAATCTGGAATGGGTGCTGAGCCGGTACAACCGCTGGAGTTCATACGAAAAGGAGCAGGGATGCATCATCGTTTACGGCTCCATGTACGGAAATACACAGAACATGGCCGAGGTCATTGCCCGTCAGCTGAGCCAAAGAGGGATTAAAAACATCCGGGTTTACGACTCTTCCAAGACCCATCCTTCTTACATCATCAACGATATTTTTAGGTACAAGGGGTTGATCATCGGCAGCTGCGCCTACAACAATGCCCTTTTCCCCAATGTTGAGATGCTCCTTTCCACCATCGAGCACATGGCCATCAAGAACAACTATTTTGCCATTTTCGGCAACTTCCTTTGGAATGGCGGTGGTGTCAGTAACCTGAAAAGGTTTGCCGAACACATGAACTGGGAGACCATTTACGAACCGGTCGAAGAGAAGGGAAGCCTGAAGCAGGAGAAGTTTCAAATGTGCGTCGATCTGGCGGATGCCATGGCGGACAAGTTACTATTGATGTAGAAAAAAAATATTACACAGAGAATAAATTTCTACTAATCGGAGTTTGATTCAGTATAGAGATTTTCTCCTCTGCCTAAATCTTAGAGAAAACAATAGAGCTCACTGAGCTTAAAAATCGCAAGCGATTTTTTCTCTGTGGACTCATTTTCCTCAAAACAGTTTGCTAATTGTTGAAATGAATATACTTAGTGAACTTTTCAATTGATATAAACTAATTCTCTCTGTGTAATCTGTTTGAGGCAACAATATGAAGCGAATCGCCCTTCTGTCGGATACGCATAGTCACCTGGATGATCAAATGATCCGGTTGCTGGGGGAGTGCGATGAGATTTGGCATGCGGGGGATATTGGCAGTTGCTCGGTAACAGACCGCCTGATGCAGGTCAAACCGCTGAAAGCCGTCTGCGGCAACATCGACGGGGCAGATTTAAGAGTGCAGTTCCCCTCTATATTGCGGTTTTTCTGCGAAGGGGTGGATGTACTGATGACCCATATCGGAGGCTATCCCGGTCATTACGAAAGAAATTTGATACCCCTCCTCAAAAGCAATCCACCCAAACTTTTCATAACCGGTCATTCCCATATCCTTAAGGTAATTTTTGACCCGAAATTTCAACTGCTGCACATCAATCCAGGGGCGGCAGGACAGCAAGGATTTCACCTGATGAGGACCATGGTGCGGTTTACCATTGAAGGGGATCAAATCAAGGATATGGAAGTGGTAGAGTTCGGTAAACGTGGCGCTTTACAACCTGAAACCGGCAGCGCACCAGTTTGACCGTTCGGCGGAGTTTGTCAATTTCATCCCAAGTGAGTTGGCCCTCTCTTCAATGGCTTCCAGATCAGCGACGTAGAATCCGCTCATGATCAATAATCCTCCGTTTTTCAGCACCTTCAGATAGGCCTCCATATCCTGTAAAAGTATATTTCGCTGAATATTGGCCAAAATTATATCAAATTGCTGATCCGAAAGCAGGCTCGCATCACCTTGTCTTACCAGGATGTTGCCGATTTGGTTGAGTTCAGCATTCTCGGTAGTATTGTTGGTCGACCATTCGTCAATGTCAATCGCGGTGATCGCAGCGGCGCCTTTCATGGCAGAAAGTATAGCAAGGATACCGGAGCCACACCCCATGTCCAGAACTTCTTTCCCATTCAGCTCAAGATCCAGGATCGCCTTGATCATCAGGTGGGTCGTTTCGTGGTTGCCGGTTCCGAAAGCCATTTTGGGATTGATGATGATCTCGTATTTAGCCGCGGGATAGGTATCATGAAATGGGGCACGGATCATGCATTGGTCTTCAATCAGCAGTGGCTCGAAATAGTTTTGTTCCCAAACTTCGTTCCAGTTTTGATCGGCAATCACCTCTATGGAATAATCAAAACTGAAATACTCATTCTTTTGAAGGTTCACTGTGTCAAAAATTTTCGGACTAAAATTTACCGAAGGGATGTAGGCTTCAATGTTATCATCCGTTTCGACAAAGCTTTCGAAACCAACATTGCCAAGCTCCTGCATCAGCAGTTCACGGGCAATTTCATTGTCCTGTTTAAGGGTGCAGGTTATTTTCGTGTATTCCATAAAAAAGTGACTAAAGTGAGCTAAAGTGAACTAAAGTGCCTAAAGTACTTAGGGACAAGTTGATAGTTAATAATTGCGAATCAATGTCGTTAAGTTAACGAAATACTTTGTGTTTCCTTTGTGGTAAAATTTTGAATTTCAACACAAAGGTCACAAAGGTTCTCACGAAAGGTGCTAATCGATATTGTTAATAAGAGATCCGGAAAGCCATATTAATCCCAACCTTTGTAAAATTCATCTTGTCAAACCCGACAAAGACTCCCACATTGGTCGAATATAGTACCTCCAGCAGTGTGTATCCAAACTCGGTATGGTAAGGATTGACAGGTGAACTGTAGTAACCGGCCCAAACCATTTCTCTCCAGAGGGTGTTGCTCAGAACCGGGAGATATTTCAGTAGGATAAGCGGTGATTTATAAGAAATGAATCCATTAAGAAACCGGTCGGATGTAGATAATGCATAATAATTTGGCACATAAAATGAGTGACGGTATTCGTGCGGCAGTACCGGACTGGTCTGGGTCTGGACATGCGCAAAATCGGAGAAATGAAGTTGACGGTTGTTGGTAAACAATCCGGCATTGATATCCCAGAAAAGACTCGAAGATTGGCTGAAGTCGATGGTGTGGGAGAGCCCGGCATTCAGATAGTCAAAATCAGAGGTACTTGAGAAAATGTTACTGACACCTTTTTCATAACCAACGTAAAAGGTGGGAAAATAAGAATGGGACATTGTTTTGATGCCATCCCGGATTCTGTAATAATATTTTGGCGTGTATTCGAGCCTGACGCCATACTTTGCCGAAACTTGTCCGGCAAGTTGGCTGGCAGTTACCTCGTCGTTGGCAGGGAGATTGCGCTCATAATTGTCCGTATTGTCGATGAAGGAGTAATTGGTGGAGTTCTCCAACTGACTCGTCTTTTTCCATTCGAGTTTCGTTCGCAATACCAATCCATTGAACAAATCGACCTGGTTGGCTATTTTGACATAGCGGTCTTCATAGAAACGGGCAAAATTGGTCTTGAAGAACAGAGAGGAAACGCTGTTGATAAAAGGGGAAATGGCGCTCTCACGGGAGTTGAAATCTTCCGAAAACCTTCCAAAGTTCAGTTCGAATTTTCCCCGGTGCATTGGGGCATAAGTGTATTTGATGCCCATGTTCCCCATCAACCTTTCACGGCTAAACGCATAGGCGATTCGCGGACGGAATTCCAGGGAACGGCCGGGTTTGAAATTCTTGGTAAAGGCGATCTCCTGGTTGACTGTAAATCCATCGACCGGGTTGAAGGTTACCCTGCTGAGGTTGAAAAGTCCGGAATAGTAAAAGTGCCAGGTAGAATCCGCAAGAGTTTTCTTACTTCCGAGAAAGAACGGGGTGAATACGCCCGGATTAAATTTTCGTTTGGCTATGGTCACAACCTTGGGCTTGGTTAGTTCCGAAAGGGTTATGGAGTCACGTTTTTGGAAGCTCTGCAGCTCTTCCGATGCCAAAGGAATTGGTCGCATGCTGTTCCAGAAGGAGGTATCCCTGTTGGCAGCTTTGGGATCAATCTTTACCTTTACCGATTCGGTTATCTCAAGTGTTTTGAGAGAGTCATTGCCCGATTTGGCATTGGCGGATTGCATCAGATGCGAGAGCCTGTTCATCTCCAGAATACTGAGTTCCTTCTTTTCGAGTAGCTGGTCAATTTTCGCTTTTTTCTTCTCCAGCGATTTTGTGGATTTCTTCGCAGGTACCGCTTTGGTGACTACTGGTTTGTCAGTCTGAACACTCGCCTGTGTTTTGGCCGGAAGATTGAGCATATCCAAAACGCTTTGGTTGAAATGCAAATCGGTATAACGCATCGAAGTGGAGAATTTTCCGCTTCCTTTGATCCCCATCATGCTGGCATCAAACGAAAACTTGTGACTGACCGGCAGCCAGATAGAAGGAGATACTTCATCATAAGTCATGTATAGGTTGACCGTCCCGACAGGTGTTTCAAAGTTGAGGTCCGCCTGTTTCAAACACCAGTAATCTTCCATGATATAGATAGTTCCTTCAAAGAGAAGTTTGCTTTTTCGCTTGGGCGTTACCCTGATCTTGTTGACAATATTCTTTCCTTCGTAGTTGAACCCTTCGTAAGTGAAGTTGTAATGAGAAAAGGCATTTTTCCCTACCGGGGATACTAAAACATCAATATTGTCCTGGTAAAGACTTGACCCCAGTATGTCAGTAACCTGAAAATCAATTCCTTTCGGGAAGGATGAGTTGATGGATTTGATTTGCAGGTCATATTTATCCGGAGCTTTGAAGGTGATCTGGTTAACACTCTCCTGTACCAGAATATCACCGGATTTCACGTCAATGTTCTTTTTCTTGAGCTGATTTCTGAATATCCCGGGGATGTTTTCTACCTTGATGGTACCGCGCAGATAGGCCGTTGCGCCATAACTTTGCACCTGGTTGAGGTGAACATAGGAGAGACTGATCACTTTGCGCATGATGGGATAGGCCCTGTCTACTCCAGCGCTGATGCTAACCTCCTGTATCTCCTGAAATTGCTCTTCCAGCACTACTGAAACGCTGACCGGTTTGCCTGATAATAGGATGGTTTCGGTTTTCGGGGTATAACCCAGACTGCGGTAGGTCACTGTATAACTTCCGGATGGGAGCTGGATTTCAAAATCACCATTTTCGTTGGTGGTGGTGCCTTGCGATCCCTCTTTGAAAAATACTGTCGCGAATGGGATTGGCTGACCACTTTTGTCTTTGATATTGCCTTTGAGATTATGACCGGATGCAAGATTGGCCAATAGCCAAAAGAAGGAGAACAAGATCAGAAATTTTCTCATGCACCGAATTATTTGGGTAGGTATACGGATTTCAGATCCAAAAGTACCAAAAGGATTGGGAAGCCTTTACAGAAGAACAAAAAAAAACAGACGAAAGGAAGAAAATCTCCGGCTTTCGTGTATAAATATGTTATTCGTTCTCTTAGATGACTAAAAGGTTCACGCAAAGTGCGCAAAGAAAGACGCAAAATCTTACATGTAACACTTTGCGTCTTTTGCGTTTTCCTTTGCGGACTTTGCGTGAACCTTAATGGCTCTCTTTTAGGTGATTAATTTCTAAAAGAGGAGTTGCTTATGCTAGTAAGCGTTGATGATAGCCAGGAAATCGTCTGCCTTGAGTGAAGCGCCTCCGATCAACCCACCATCAATATCCGGCTGACTGAAGAGTTCCTGAGCGTTGGCAGGACTGCAGGAACCGCCATAAAGAATGGAGCATGCGGCTGCAATATTCTGATTGTATTTTTTTGCAATCAACTGACGGATAAAGGAAAGCATATCCTGGGCTTGTTGCGAACTTGCAGTACGTCCTGTTCCGATAGCCCAAATGGGTTCGTAGGCGATCACGATTTTCCCGAAATCTTCAGCAGATAGGTTGAAGACAGTCTCCTCGAGTTGCTTTTTAACGAATTCGTTTTCAGTTCCGGCCTCGCGGATGGCAAGTGCCTCGCCGCAGCAGTAGATCGGAGTCAAACCCTGCGCAAGTGTTAAAGCGACCTTCTTGTTCAGGATCTCACTGGTTTCATGGTAATATTCGCGGCGTTCGGAGTGTCCAAGGATTACGAAGGTGGCACCGGTAGATTGGATCATCGATACTGAAACTTCGCCGGTGAAGGCCCCTTTTGCTTCTGCTGCGCAGTTTTGTGCAGAAACTGAGACTCTGCTTAAATCAACGGTATTGGCGACGCTGGCAAGATGGGTAAATGGAGTTCCCAATACGACAACAACATCTTTGGCCCCTTTTTCTGCAACCAAATTGCTAACTTGTTTAGCCAGTGCAATACCATCAGTAAGTGTGGTGTTGCATTTCCAGTTACCGGCTACAATTTTCTTTCTCATGGTCGGTGATATTTAATTTTTGAAGTTAATGATCTTGCAGCAAAGATAGAAACCAGACATTTAAGTAACGAATGGTTTGGTGCAGTTGCCGACGATTTAACTATTTGGTTACGTTGGAAACCAAACTGGACATCTCTTTAATGGTTGGAATATCGTTGTAGTGCCACTTGCCCATGATGGTTCCACTTCGGAGGTATAGGAGTCCCGGATTTCCCCTGACGATGGTTTTGAGCGTTACTTCGTCGCCGAAAAGAAATTCGTAGGTTGGATGTGCGATATTTTTGAAATCCTCCAGTCTTGCCCCGGTTGTAGAGGTAAGACAAACAAATTTATAGCCCGCAAATTTTGCCCAGACAGCCATTCCATTGATGAGTTCCTGCTTTTTAAGCGAACTATTGGTCAGATTGGCGGCTACCAGAAAGAAGGTGGGTTTGTCGTCCGCAAAAAAGAAGCTGGTCACATCATCGCCGGGCGCCGTGCGGATTTGGAAATCATGGATCGGTGGGGTATAACCCTTTTTGACCAAAACAGCTTCGCCCATCGATTCAAATTTCCAATTTACCGTATCCTTCCAGGGATAGTCGGTATCTGTGAATTTTTGTACTTTATTTGTTTGCTTGTTTCTGTAGAAGAAGCTGTTGGCATATATATCCGCCTTTTCTCCTTCAGGTATTTTCATGCTTTTGGGTATGTTAACGCCAACTTTGTAAGGCCTGAAATCGAAAACCGGATCATGCCTGTAGGACCAGGTGACAAAACCAATGTAGATGGTGGTGATGATGGCCATCCTGTAATAGCGCCATTTCCCCAGAATAACTGGTTGGATGGTCCCCCGCCTGATATACACCAGCAGGACCATGGCCGAAAGAAGAATGTTTTTGTAGAAGGTTTCCCAGTTGGTAATCACCAGGGCATCCCCAAAACAGCCGCAATCGGTGACCGGATTTTTGATGGCTACATAGAGCGTAAATGGAGTGAAAAATGCCATGAAGATTAGTCCGAGCAGCGAGCTCAGCCGAATTCTGACGCAGAGCAGCATGGCAGCCCCGATTAAAAATTCTGCCAGGGGAAGAAGGTAAGACCCGGCGGGGGCCAGAAAGCGAAGGCTGCCAAGTCCCATGGAGGGAAGATAATCTGCCAGTTTATACTCCAATCCCCAGGGATCGATGCCTTTTACGAATCCCGAAAAGATAAAAACCAGTCCGAAGATCCAGCGTGACAGGTTGGTAAGTGTCTTCATGATTCAGGTTCAAATTCCATTTTGATCAGTGCAAAAACCGAATAATTGATCATGTCCAGGTAGTTGGCATCAACGCCCTCAGATATAAGTGTCTTACCAAGATTGTCCTCGATTTGTTTGGTCCGTTTGATCTTCATGAGTATCAGGTCGGTAAAGGAGCTGATGCGCATTTTTCGCCAGGCTTCACCGTAATCGTGATTTTTGTCGAGCATCAATTTCTTTGCCTTCTCGAGGTTGGCAAGATACAGGGCTTCCGCCCGGTCGCTGGGCAACTCTTCCTCCTTCGAACCCAATTCAAGCTGTATGAGCGCAAGCGAACAATAATTGATAATGCCGATAAATTCAGAACGGGCATCATCATCAATTATTGCTACTCCAGTCTCTTCTATAGTCCTGATTCGCTGTGCTTTGATAAAAATCTGGTCGGTCATGGAGGAGGGGCGCAGAATTCGCCAGGCAGTGCCGTAATCTTTCATCTTTTTAACAAAGACTTCGCGGCACAGACCGATCACATGATCGTATTGTTCTTTGGTTTTTTTCACCGATAAGGGGTTGTATTTTTTTTGCTTTTCTCTTTGGAAACAACATTTCAAATATATAAAAAGCTGATGAACGAGCGACCAATTCTGCGGATATGCTATAAAAAGTATTGAGTGTTTCATGGATACATACTTGAAGATGTCTTCTGTTGCTCTAGAAATGTGTTATAGCCAATGCAAAAAAAAATCACAGCAAAGGTAAAAATCGTCATAAATAAATTTGGAAATAGTTGTCTAAATAGTTAACTTTGCGCCATGACTTTTGAGAGACAAGTAATCGCATATAAAAGCTATTTTCTCGATTTCTATGAGAAACAGTCGGACAACGCACAAGCAAAAATTGAGTGGACGTTGAATTTAATTCGCGTAACTCGACAAGTCCCAGAAAAGTATTTTAAGCACTTGGAAGGGACAAAAGGACTTTATGAAATTAGAATTGAAGTAGGTAGCAACATTTATCGCATTTTTTCTTTTTTTGACAAAGGGAATTTAGTAGTTCTTGGAAACGCTTTTCTTAAGAAAACTCAAAAGACACCAAAACAAGAATTAGAAAAAGCACTTAAAATAATGGAGGAATATCAAGATGAAAACAAAGAGTAATATTACGACACTAGACCAAATTCTCGACAAAAAGTACGGGAAGAAAGGACAACCCAAACGTGAGCAATGGGAACAACAATTTGAGTCTTTCCGACTTGGTGTTTTACTCGAGGAGGCCAGGACAAAACTTGGTATGACACAAGAGGAACTTGCAGAGAAATGTGGCACAAATAAATCATACATTTCAAGAATTGAAAATAACTCATCTGACATCAGGCTGTCGACATTAATGAAAATTATTCAGCAAGGACTTGGCGGCCACTTAAAATTGACACTGCAACTATAATCGCTTATGGTTGTCAAGACGGTCGTCTTTCATAAATCAATTTTAAATCAGGTTGAATATGATCAAGGATGTAAGGTTTAAAGGAATCCAGGAATCCAACATCTATCTTCCTCTTTGTTTGTTTTTCCAGTTGAAACTGTACTTCCGCCAGATCGAAATAACTAAATTTTTCATCTGCTTTGATGGCAATGTCTATGTCACTTTTTGGCCCATCATCACCTCTGGAGAAGGAACCATAGATCCAGGCAGCATGAATTGAATTGAAATTGGAGATGGCAGAAATTAGTATATCCTTGATTTTATTGCGGTCAATCTTTTTAAAAGCAATGTAATTCAACTTTTCTTCAGCCAATTGCAAGGCTTCCAGGGCTATTTCTTCATCTTTTACTTCATAAACAATATTGTCTGATAACCAGGCTAACATTAAATCAGCTTTGTCAACATCAAAATAAATGGCAAGTTTGGCCAACAGCTCTTTTGAAGCTTTGCGTTGCCCCCTTTCAATTTTGCTGAGAATGGCCTGGTCTATATCCAGGTAGGCGGAAACAACCCGCAAGGGCAATTTCTTTGCTTCCCTGAGTTCCCTGATGGTGGCACCAAAATCCTTCATTTTGACAGAATATATTTTGACAAATATTGTCAAAAATACAACAAAAATTGATTATTTCAAAGTAAAGCTGATTCCCAATAATTGGTTGTATGTGTGCTTATTTACTATTTTTGTCAACAGACAGCAAATCAAGAGCGATGATCTGTTGAATCATAGTATTTTGTTGCTTATTCTTTTGTACCAAAGATCCAATTCATGTTGTTTCAGAAAATCGAAAACCCTTTCTACCGTAAAAAAAGATCCCTTCAGTTGAACGGGAAACTGACTTGGCTGGATGAGCCTGTCGTGATGGGGATCTTGAACCTCACACCGGATTCTTTTTACGAAGGAAGCAGGTACAGTATGGAGAAAGAGATTCTGCTTCGAGCGGAAGAGATTTTGGCTTCCGGAGGTTTGATCATCGACATGGGGGCAGTCTCCACAAGGCCCGGGGCGGCGGAGGTTTCAGAGGAGACCGAGATGGCCAGGCTGCTGCCTGCTGTCAAAGCGATCCGAAGCCATTTCCCGGAGGCGATTCTTTCTGTCGACACCTTTCGATCAGGTGTGGTCAGCAAGATTTATGATGAAATTGGAGGATTCCTGGTCAACGATATCTCCGGGGGAACGATGGATGGAGAAATGTTCGGAACCGTTGCAAAACTGGGTCTGCCCTATATCTTGATGCACATGCAGGGAACTCCCCAGACGATGCAGATACATCCCTTTTATGTCGATGTGGTCAAAGATATACTGTTCGATCTGTCCGAAAAAATTAATTCCCTCAAGTTGATGGGTGTAAATGACATCATCGTGGATCCGGGTTTCGGTTTTGGCAAAAACCAGCGTCACAATTATGAACTTTTGAATTGCCTCGATTCGTTTCGTCTTTTTGAACTACCTTTGCTGGTAGGCGTTTCCCGCAAGGCAATGATCTGGAGATTGTTGGATAGTTCTCCCGCTGAGAGCCTGAATGGAACCACCGTTTTAAATACCCTCGCGCTGATGGGAGGCGCCGACATTCTCAGGGTGCATGATGTACGGGAAGCGGTTGAAACCATCAAATTGGTCGCCGAATTAAAAAAGTGATTGTATGACAGAACTCTTTATACACCTCAAGTTTCTGGATCTGCTGGATATTTTTTTCGTGGCCATTCTCTTGTACGAATTGTACGGTTTGGTCAGGGGGACAGTCACTTTCAGCATATTTCTGGGGATCTTTATTGTTTTCATGGTCTGGATTGTTGTCAGGGCTTTGAAAATGGAGCTGCTGGGTTCTATCCTTAGTAACCTTTTCGGTGTAGGAATGATTGCCATCATCGTTGTTTTTCAGCAGGAGATCCGTCGTTTCCTGCTGATGCTGGGAAATAGCTACCGGAACAACAAGAAGATCTCAATTGGGTCGCTCATCGCAGGCCAGTTTAGAAATATTTCACCCTCAGGTATCAAATCGATCGTGGATGCCTGCATTCAAATGTCCAAATCGAGAACAGGCGCCCTCATTGTTATTGCGAGGGCCAATGAATTAAAAGAGTATGTCCGGACGGGAGAATTTATCGATGCAGAGATTCGTACCGATTTGATATCCAGTATATTTTTTAAGAATTCGCCCCTTCACGATGGGGCATGCATTGTAACATCCAACCGAATTCAGGCAGTGCGCTGCATACTTCCGGTGTCGTCAAGTCAGGAGATCAGACCCTCACTTGGGTTGCGCCACCGGGCGGCGATCGGAATGTCGGAGGTTACCGATGCCTTCACCATCGTGGTAAGTGAAGAAACCGGCCGGATTTCCATTACCGAAAACGGAAAGTTGATGGAGAATGTTAGTCCGGATGAGCTCTTCAGGATGTTGCAGTCCGAAGAGAAGAACTGAACCAGCTTCCAAGGATAAAGGATAAAGGATAAAGGATAAAGGATAAAGGATAAAGGATAAAGGATAAAGTAAAAAGGATAAAGTAAAAGACGCTGCATTCTTGATTTGCAACGTCTTTTGCCCTAAAGATAAACGATGTAAAGCCGATTCAGCTCGAATGCCACTTTATCCTTTTTACTTTATCCTTTATCCTTATTTATTGGCATCCAGGTGCACAGACTTCACCGCTCTCCCGGATGGGTCGGCATTGTTTCTAAAGGACGGATCCCATGCCAGCGCCTCGGGGGTACTGCATGCGATCGATGGTACGGAAGGTACGCAGGTGGCCGCCGCGTCTGATGGAAAGTGTTCGGAGAAAATGGAGCGGTAGAAATACTCCTCTTTTGACATCGGGGTATGGATGGGAAAGCGGAATTTGGCGTTTTTCATCTGATCATCCGTTACCTTTTCGGCAACCATCACCTTCAGGGAGTCGATCCAGTTGTAACCGACACCGTCTGAGAACTGCTCCTTCTGGCGCCATGCGACACTGGCAGGAAGGTAATCTTCGAATGCTTTCCGCAAAATCCATTTTTCCATTTTACCGTCCTTGGCCATCTTATCTTCGGGATTCAGCGTCATAGCTACATCCATAAACTCTTTGTCGAGGAAAGGGACCCTTCCTTCAACGCCCCATGCTGCCAGCGATTTGTTTGCGCGCAGACAGTCGTAGAGGTGCAGTTTGCCCAGTTTGCGGATGGTCTCTTCGTGAAACGCCCGGGCATTGGGCGCTTTGTGAAAATAGAGGTATCCGCCAAAGATTTCGTCGGCACCCTCACCGGAAAGCACCATTTTTACTCCCATCGATTTGATCACCCTGGATAATAAATACATGGGTGTAGATGCCCTGATGGTGGTAACATCGTAAGTTTCAAGATGATAGACTACATCCCGGAGGGCATCCAATCCTTCCTGAACCGTGAAGTGTACCTCGTGGTGTACCGTGCCGATATGGTCTGCCACTTTCTGTGCGGCGGCAAGGTCGGGAGATCCGATGAGTCCAACGGCAAAAGAGTGCAGTTGTGGCCACCAGGCTTCCTGGGTGTCGTCTACTGATTCGATCCGTTTGGCAGCGTATTTTTTGGCGATGGCTGAGATGACGGATGAGTCTAATCCACCTGAGAGAAGAACCCCGTATGGAACATCCGACATCAGCTGACGGTGTACAGCCTCTTCGAGCGCTTTGCGAAGCACGGGGATACTGGACACATTGTTCTTTACATTATCGTAATCTCCCCAGGTGCGGCTGTACCATTTTTTGGGAACTCCATCTTTGCTGTACAGGTAATGTCCTGGTAAGAATTCTTCAATTCTCTTGCAAACACCTTCAAGGGCTTTGAGTTCAGAGGCAACGTAAAACTGTCCGCAATCGTCCCATCCCATGTAGAGCGGAATGATTCCGATATGGTCGCGGGCGATCAGGTAGCAATCTTTTTCCCTGTCGTAGAGTACAAAAGCAAAGATTCCGTTCAGGTCCTCTAGAAAATCAATTCCCTTTTCCTGATAGAGGGCCAGAATGACTTCACAGTCAGATTGTGTCTGAAATTCGTATTTGGATTCGAGTGGATTTCTAAGTTCCCTGTGGTTGTAGATTTCGCCATTGACGCCGAGCACAAGATTCCGGTCCTTGCTGTAAAGAGGCTGGCCACCCGAAGCTGGGTCGACGATCGCGAGTCGTTCGTGGGCTATAATGGCATGGTCGTCTACGAAAATTCCGGACCAGTCCGGACCGCGGTGCCTGATTCGTTTTGACATCTCAAGCGCCTTGATGCGCAATTGCTCTGATGGGGTGTTGATATCAAATATTCCTACTATTCCACACATATCATTTTAATTTGTTTGTTGGCATTCTAAACTGTGATAAATACAATTTGATCAAAAATAACAGCACAAATATACATATTTCTATAATAATTTAAATATATTTTACAAAATGATATTTTTGATTTCAAATGGGGCGTAATTATTTTTTTTTTGTAATGAGTATTGTTATTGAATTTATTTCTTACTTTTAGGGGCAGAATTCAGGCTATTCTATTTCGCAATACACTAACTAATTAATAACTGAAGATTCCTGTTCCAAAATGAATAGCCGGAATTCGGAAATTCAAATCCAAATTAATCATCACGATTGAATTTGTCAATAGTGCCAGTTGTTGTCTGTTGCTAACCAAGCTTTTGTAGATTAACATTCTACCAGTTTAGATTTCGAGTTTTACTTCAATTTCTTTCTATGAGGTTTCCCTTGTAGTTGGATTTTTCAGGTATTTGTTTTCAAGCTGCAACAATCCGGAATTGTTCAAACCTTAGTCTTTCAGTCCATTCGTTATCATGGATATGATAACCCTTAATTTTTAATTACTGTTAATACCTTAATGCCTATGAAGAAACAGCCTCACTAATCAAATGATTCAAAATTAATGGCATACATAATGTGTTGTCCATTAGTTGTGCATAAATTGACCACCAATAATCAATTTTTAATATTAATTATTCAAACATTTGCAAAAGGATGAAAAAAAAATGGACTAACCTTAATGGGTATTCGTTTTATGATTCTGCTAAAGTTTTAAGGATCATAAAATTAACCCTCTTCCTATTGCTGGGAATTTTGTCCCAGAATATGGCGGTCGCCAGTGACGCGAGTACCAATGTCGCGGCTCAACAGGCAACAAAAAAAATTACCGGTAAAGTTACGGATGCCACCGGTGCAGGACTCCCTGGTGTATCAATCGTTGTAAAGGGCACTACGATTGGAATAATATCTGATACGGATGGCAATTACACCTTGTCGATCCCTACAAACGCCAAGACCCTGGTATTTTCTTTTGTTGGAATGAACCCGCAAGAGATAGCTGTCGATTCAAAATCGAAATACAATGTTACGCTCCAGGAAACAACCACAAGTATTGGTGAAGTAGTCGCCATCGGTTATGGCACCATGAAAAAAAGTGACGTTACCGGTTCCGTTTCCAGTGTAACACCTGAAAAACTGGTTGACAGGCCAGTTACAAACGTTGGACAGGCCCTGCAGAACAAAATCGCAGGTGTTCAGGTAATTAAGCAGGCGGCAGGTGATCCGGGCGGTAGGCCTCAAATTCGAATCAGGGGTACAAACTCAATTAATACCAGTGCTGATCCTCTGTTTGTTGTGGATGGAGTTGTTGGTGTGATCAATGCCTTGCAAAACCTCGATCCTCAGGATATTGCATCCATGGATGTTTTAAAAGATGCATCGGCTACTGCTATCTACGGTACACGTGGGGCAAACGGTGTTATTATTATTACAACCAGGCGTGGGGCTGCAGGCGAGGTAAAAGTCAACTACAATGGTTCAGCTTCAGTCGGTATCAAGACAAGAAGAAACGACGCAGTAAATGCCGACCAGTTTATGTACCTGTATGAGCAGGCATTTAACAATACGCCTAAGTATGGCAACCTGGTAACATCAAAGGATTTTCGAGGCCCAACTGCAGCAGGATTATCATGGTCAGAGATGCCATATTTGTTCGAAAAGGTTGCAAAAGACTCCTATTTACCTGGTCTTAATTTTATGGGTAACGATGGAAACTATTATAAACCAAGATTTAACACATTGTTGGAAGATGAAATTTTCAGAACTGCTTTTTCACACAAACACCATCTTGAAATAAGCGGCGGAACGGAAAAAGGAAAATACTCTTTGACTTTAGGTAAAAACAACGAGGAAAGCCTTTTGAAAGAATCCTACAACAACCGGACAAATGCCAGGGTGACCATTGACAGTGAACTTACTTCATGGCTCAAAATGAGCGCCAATATATCCTATGCAAAAAGTAAAAGCGACCGAATGAGTAGTGATTTGATGAGAAATACCTCGGAATATTTTGCTATTTTGCCTGCAAATCGGTATCCTAATGATCCTGCAATATATGGAACTTATGCAGGAACATTTCCTACTGCCAGGGACTTTAATGTTGGGGAGAATCGGCCAGGTTCAACTTTCATGCTAGATCAAGACGAAGGCTATTACCTGCAAGACGAATTTACCGGAGCATTGGAACTAAATGCACAAATTACACCAGACTTGAGTTTTAAAACAAACATCTCTGTAGATAACAGGAATCTGGCGAGTAGATGGTATAGTGGTGATTATCAGGGCAGAACTAATTCTAGTGCAAATGGTTACCATGAATTATGGCAATATTGGCAAACCGAAAACTATTTCAACTATAATAAAAAAGTAGGTGATCATCAAATAACAGGTTTGCTTGGGCTTTCATGGTCTGAAAATAAATATGACTATGAAACTGCATCGGCATCCAAATTCTCTTCCAATTTTTACCAATGGAATAATTTAGGAGCGGGTAGCAATCCACCTACAGTAGGTTCCAGCAATACCAGGGGTGCGTTAAACTCTTATTTTGCCCGTGCTATTTATAGCTACAAGGAGAAATATATGTTAACAGCAACCGGGCGTTATGACGGTTCATCCAAATTCGGAACAAACAACAAATACGGTTTTTTCCCTTCTGTTGGTGCTGCATGGAGAATCTCTAAAGAGAGTTTTGTGGCTGACAACAAAACCATATCCAACCTTAAACTGCGTTTAAGTGCCGGACAAACCGGTAACCAGGAAATTGGTAATTATATCACGCAAACGTATATCAGTCCCGCCAATGTTTTATTGGCGAATGGCTACAATGCAGGTCTTTATCCAGGTTCTACCGGTAACGATAACCTGAAATGGGAAACAACGACACAGTACGATGCCGGGGTAGATCTTGGCTTGCTAAAAAATAGAATTAATGTAACGTTGGATGTTTATCAAAAAACAACAAACGATATGTTGTTTAACCTTCCGGTACCTCAATCAACTACAACAGGTAATGCTTGGGTAAACTATGGTTCGGTTAAAAACACCGGTATCGAGTTCACATTGAGCACGGTCAATTTCCAGGAGAAAAACTTTTCCTGGCAAACTCTCTTGACAATAGCAACCAATAAAAATGAAATTACGAAACTCGGCCCTACCGGTGCCGACATTTACACGGATACCGGAGCAGGTAACGGAACCAGCGTTTATAGAGTTGGAGAACCAATCGGATCATTCTTTGGATTGAACCGAATGGGAACCTGGGGCACAAAAGAAGCAGTGGAGGCAGCGCGTTATGGCAGAGTACCGGGAGA
>JAVHPO010000349.1:0-1821 GCA_036170635.1 Prolixibacteraceae bacterium
TCAGTGCTCATCGATATTGTAAAGCATCCTGAAAGAGTGTTCAACCGTTTTGAAAATCTCATCACAGTACTCTTTTACAGCCTTTGGATTTCCCGGTAGGGCATAGAGCAATGTTTTGCCGGCGACACCTGCAATACTTCTGCTCAGGAGTGCGTTGGGAAATTGCATGCCGTATTTGATGCGGATCATCTCCATGATGCCAGGGATCTCTTTGTCAATCAGTTTTTTGATAACATCCGGAGTGATGTCGCGGGGGCCAATTCCTGTACCTCCAGTGGTGAAAATGATATCAACCTTTTCCTTTACCAGGGATTTCAAAAGTTCCTCCAGCTGCATTTCATCATCAGGCATAACGGTATTCCTAACAGAAACAGACCGCCCTGATTCAGAGAAAAATGCTTCGGCCAAATTTTTGAGCAATGGGCCGCTCTTGTCTTCATAAATTCCCTGACTTGCCCTGTCGCTCAGCGTGACAATGTGTACCTGGATTGTTCTGGGATGATATTCCAGGATATCACCAGCTGTGAGCCCACCACCTTCCAGCACCCTGCAAAAAATTCCCTCTTTGGGCATCACGCAATTGCCGGTTTCCTGGAAGATGGCGCAATTGGAGCCATGGCATTTCTTCCCAATCTGGGTAACCTCCAAAACTACATCTCCGGAAACCAGCCGGTCGAATGGTTTCATTTGGTACAAAGGGAATCCTTCTGTGGTGATGTTTTCGGCGAATTCCCCGTATGCAAGTTTACGACCAAGTGATGGTTCAGATTTCTCAAGGCTCTCTTTGCCAAGCAGGCTTACTTGTCTGTGCCACTTTCCACCATGGGCATCACCTTCGATACCCTCCAGGTTAAGGGTAATTTTATCCGCCGGGATTTTGATGGTCCCTTTCTTTTCGGAGATATTGACCGACAATATTTTGATCTTTTCCATTTTATCCGGGTATGTCTGATTTTGTTTTGGAAGTCAGCTTGATCGGCCCAATTTCCATGGTTTTATCGACGGCCTTGCACATATCGTAAATTGTTAGCAGTCCAACACTGACGGCTGTCAGCGCCTCCATCTCAACGCCGGTTGTTCCTGTGCACTTCACTTCGCTGTCGATGGTGACACCTGTTTCGCAAAGATTTGCCTTGACCAACACCTTGCTTAAAGAGATGTTGTGACAAAGAGGAATGAGTTCAGCGGTACGCTTTGCTGCTTGAATTCCGGCTATTTCAGCAATGGTTAGAACATCGCCCTTTTTAACAAGGTTTTGAGAGATCAGCTTCAGGGTCTCCTGCGAAAGGGAAATATGACCCGTAGCTTTGGCAATCCGAAGTTGGATCGCTTTGTCCCCAACATCAACCATGCGTGCATTACCCTGTGAATCCGTATGTGTTAATTCTGTCATTTTCTGTTATCCTCCTATGTTGTAAAAACTTCCCTTTCTATTTAAACAGCCATTCAATGGCTTGCAATCCAATGCATCCAACAATGCTTTTTCGGCACCCAATTCGCGAACGGAAAATTGCTGTTCATCAAACAGACAAGGCATCACCATGCCATTGGCTGTAAGCCTCAGACGATTGCACTGGTGACAGTTTCCGCCGTTTCCCCCTTCCACAATGGAAAATTCGCCGGTTTCCAGATTCATCTGATGGATAAATCTCACCTGAAGATTATTTTTTCTGCCAAATTCTTTGACTGCCAGGGCATCTTCTTCCAAAGACGATTCCATCACGACACAATTGATTTTTACGGGATCTAAACCTGCAAATTGTGCCGCTTCAATGCCTCGAAAAACTTTGTTGATATCTCCTCCCCGGGTAATGCTTTTAT
>JAVHPO010000350.1:0-1811 GCA_036170635.1 Prolixibacteraceae bacterium
TGCCGATGGCGTCCTTTACCATGAAGTCTAATTTCGGTCCGTAGAAGGCGGCTTCGCCCAACTCGGTTACGGTATTCAATCCCTTTTCGGCACATGCCTCAATGATGGATCGTTCCGCTTTCTCCCAGTTTTCGTCCGATCCGATGTATTTTTCTTTGTTGGCCGGATCGCGCAGCGAGATCTGTGCCGTATAATTTTTGAAATCCAATGCCTTGAAGATGATGAAGACAATGTCGATTACCTTCAAAAACTCCTCTTTCAGCTGATCCGGTCTGCAGAAGATGTGCGCATCGTCCTGGGTAAATCCGCGAACGCGGGTCAAACCGTGCAATTCGCCACTCTGTTCGTAGCGGTATACTGTCCCGAATTCGGCCAACCTAACGGGAAGGTCTTTGTATGAGCGGGGTTTGAAGCGGTATATTTCGCAGTGGTGGGGGCAGTTCATCGGTTTTAACAGATACTCTTCTCCTTCGGTCGGCGTTTTGATGATCTGGAACGAGTCTTTTCCGTATTTTTCGTAGTGACCTGATTTTTTATAGAGCTTCACGTCGCCGATGTGGGGGGTGATCACCTGATCGTACCCGAATTTCTTCTGTACCCCCTTCAGAAATTTCTCAAGTTGTTCGCGCAACATGGCTCCTTTGGGCAGCCACATGGGCAGGCCCTGTCCCACCTCCTGCGAGATCATGAAGAGTTCCATCTCTTTCCCGATCTTGCGGTGGTCGCGCTTTTTGGCCTCTTCCATCAGCACAATGTACTCTTCGAGCAACTTTTGCTTGGGGAAGGTGATACCATAAACACGGGTGAGCATCTTATTTTTCTCGCTGCCACGCCAGTAAGCCCCGGCGATGCTGGTAAGCTTCAGGGCTTTGATATATCCGGTATTCGGAAGGTGCGGACCACGGCACAGATCGGTGAAGTTGCCTTGCCTGTAAAGGGTAATGGTACCGTCTGTCAGTTCGGAAATCAACTCCTGCTTGTAGGGGTCGCCTTTTTGTGCGAACAGTTTAAGCGCCTCCTCTTTTGAAATTTCAGATCTGATGATGTCCGATTTGGTACGCGCCAGATCCATCATTTTCTTCTCAATCTCAATGAGGTCTTTGTCTGTTAAGGTCTGACCTTCGGGAAGATCAATATCGTAATAGAATCCATTGTCGATAGATGGGCCAATGCCGAATTTGGTACCCGGAAGGTACGCCTCTATGGCCTCAGCCATAATATGGGCCGATGAGTGCCAGAATGTATCGCGCCCCTCTTTGTCTTCCCAGGTATGCAATTTGATCGATGCATCCGATTGGATCGGGCGCATCAGGTCGCGCACTTCGCCATTGACAGTAATGGAAAGTACCTCTTTCGCAAGGTTTCTGCTGATCGCTTCTGCGATTTCCAAGCCGGTAACTCCTGCATCAAACTCTCTGACAGAGCTATCGGGTAGTGTGATCTTAATCATGGTCTGTTTTTATGAAGGTGCAAAATTAGCGAACTTCCACCGTTTCATCAAATCTATTTTGATCTTTGTGTTCGAAAGATTTCGTAATCACCATTTTTTTTAACCCTTACCAGGAAATCGCTTCGATAGGGAGGGATTATTTTCTATTTTTGGGTGGTGAGATGGTTGCAGTTTGCTTCGTCGTGCCTCCTCGCAATGACGGTGCAATTTCGATTATTTGTGGCACGCATTTTTGAACATTTGTGCAAATTCAACGGGTTGCTTCGTCGTTCCTCCTCGCAATGACGGATATCTATTGAGCATTGGTTGTACGCGATGGGCGCAATTACCAACAATTGTTCATTAAACGCACCGTCATTGC
>JAVHPO010000351.1:0-9302 GCA_036170635.1 Prolixibacteraceae bacterium
GATACAAAGTGGCCAAACACGGCAACTACGGAGCCACCTCCGTGTGCGGGGCTTCAAACGTGATGGAGCACCACGGTGTCAAATTCTCAACGGATCCCGACCGGCTGAAACGATCGATCAGCGAATCGAACATGGCTTACCTGCACGCGCCGATCTTCAATCCGGCTTTGAAAGCGGTGGCAGGGGTGAGAAAAAGTCTGGGGGTACGCAATTTCTTCAACATGCTGGGACCGCTGGTCAATCCGGCAAAACCCAAAAATCAACTGCTGGGTGTTTTCAATCTTCCACTGTTGCGCCTTTACAGTTACTCCTTTCAGCAGAGCGGCAACCGGTTTGCGGTGGTGCACAGCCTGGATGGTTATGATGAGATCTCGTTAACAGATTCATTCAAAGTTATTTCCAATCAAAACGAGCACATTTATACGCCCGAAGAGATTGGTTTTACCCGTAATTTGGAGTCAGACCTTTTTGGTGGCGAGACCGTCGAACAGGCATCTGCCATCTTTGACAAGGTGATGAATAATACGGCAACAAAAGAGCAGACCAACTGCGTTCTGGCCAATGCAGCTTTCGCGATACGGGTACTCTGTCCGGAAAAGAGCATTGCTATTTGTATCGAAGAGGCACGCGAATCGCTGGTAAGCGGAAAAGCGATGCAAAAATTCGTAAAATTTGTAGAACTCAACTCTTAGTAATGCATTCGTCTAAAGAACTTACACAGAGGTATCATTATGCTATGAATAAGATTTGAGCTTAATAAAGATTGAAACCCGATAGAAATTACATGGAGAAAGAAACAAAGGCCACAGAGATGGAAAATCGCATGCGATTTTCCTCTCAGCGATCTCTTTTTCCTCTCAAACATCGATCGATTAATCGTCTAAATTTGCATGCCAGGTAAAATCAACATAAAAGATTACAATTACCTCTGTGTTAGTTCTTGAAACTTGGCCCTAAAACAAAGCAAGAAATATGAAAGATATTTTGCAGGAGATCATCGCCCACAAACGCATCGAAGTGGAAAAGCAGAAACAGCTTGTTCCGCCAGAGAAGCTTGCGCAACAACTCACCCTGCCGACACTCAGGGCCACCAAATCTATGCGCATGGCGCTGGCCTCCTCCCCTACCGGGATTATCGCCGAATTCAAGCGCAAATCGCCATCCAAAGGGTGGATCTTCCCCGATGCCGAAGTAACAGAGGTGGTCCCAGCATACGAAGCGGCCGGGGCCTCTGCCTGCTCCATCCTGACCGATGAACGCTTCTTCGGCGGATCGCTGGAGGATCTTCGCCAAGCCCGGCAACTGGTTTCGCTCCCCCTGCTGCGGAAAGAGTTCATCATCGACCCTTACCAGCTGGCAGAAGCACGGGTCGCGGGAGCCGATGCCATTCTGCTGATTGCCGCTGTGCTCACGCCGGAAGAATGTTTTACCCTGGCCAAAGTTGCGCATGCCCTAAACCTGGAGGTACTTCTCGAAATTCACAATGAAAAAGAACTGGGGCATCTCAACGAATGCGTCAATATGCTGGGAATCAACAACCGCAATCTGGGTAGCTTCGAAACCTCGCTCGTCCATTCATATCGGCTGGCAGAAAGGCTCCGGCAACTGGACAGCAATGTTTTGCTTGTCTCAGAGAGCGGCATATCGGAACCCTCCACCGTTTCTGCACTTCGGGCAGAGGGCTTTCGTGGCTTTCTGATCGGCGAGACCTTTATGCGGGGCGGAACCCCAGGTGCGACCCTGACGAAATTTATAAAAGGAATAAGCCATGCTGATTAAGGTTTGCGGCATGAGGGAACCTGGCAACATCGAACAGGTAATTGCCATCTCAGGCGTAGACCTGATCGGTTTGATCCTTTACGAACGTTCGCCCAGGTTTGTCAATTCGGCAAATACAGCCCCTTCGGTTGCCTCGCTCACTACCGTGAAGGTCGTTGGCGTCTTTGTGTACGCAGCTCCTGAAGAGGTGGCAGCAAAATGCATCGATTACCGCCTTGATTATATCCAGCTTCATGGGATTGAAACACCCGAATACCTGATTTCCCTGCGTGAACAACTTCCTGACAGGATCAAAATTATCAAGGCATTTCCCATCCAAAACGCAGAAGACCTTAAACGTGTTTCCGGGTACGAAGGACTCTGCGACTACTTCCTTTTCGACACCAAAACATCCGGCTACGGAGGTTCAGGCGAGGCTTTCGACTGGAGCATCCTGCAGCAATACAAAGGGTTTACAGAGTTTCTGCTCAGCGGCGGGATTGCCCCCGACAGCCTGGAAGCGCTAAGCCGGTTTCAACACAAACTTTGCGCCGGGGTGGACCTGAACAGCCGCTTCGAGACTGCGCCCGGAATTAAAAATATCCCATTACTCAAAGAATTCGTACAACAACTCAAACAGAACAAGCGATGAACCGTCTTACCCAACTTTTCAAAAACCAGCAGCACAAGATCCTTTCCGTCTATTTCACGGCCGGTTACCCCAAACTGGGGGATACGCTGCCGATCCTGACCGCCCTCCAGGAAAATGGCATCGACATGGCCGAGGTGGGAATCCCCTTCTCCGATCCGATGGCCGATGGTCCGGTGATCCAGCAATCGGCCGGAGATGCCCTGCACAACGGGATGTCGCTCAGGCTGCTCTTCGACCAGCTGAAAGAGGTTCGCAAAACAGTAAAAATTCCCCTG
This sequence comes from Prolixibacteraceae bacterium, assembly GCA_036170635.1. GTDB lineage: Bacteria > Bacteroidota > Bacteroidia > Bacteroidales > Prolixibacteraceae > CAINVV01. Next base: position 2,686 of record JAVHPO010000351.1, read on the forward strand.
GTGATGATGGGCTACCTCAACCCGATCATGCAATATGGATTCGAAAAGTTTTGCCAATCCTGTTCGGAGGTAGGCATCGACGGTATGATCATCCCCGATCTCCCCTTCGCCGACTACCTGGCCAACTACAAGTCAATCGCCGAACGGCACGATCTGAAGATGATCATGCTAATCACTCCCGAGACCTCGGAAACCAGAATCCGGCTGATAGATAAGGAGACGGAGGGTTTTATCTATCTTGTATCCAGCGCTTCCACAACAGGCGCACAGCAAGCGTTCGACGACAGCAAGCAGGCCTACTTCACCAGGGTTTCGAACATGAAGCTGCGCAATCCGCTTTTGGTAGGATTTGGCATCAGCAACAAAGAGACCCTCGATGCCGCATCGGCCCACACCAACGGCGCCATCGTGGGAAGCAAGTTTATCCAGCTCTTGGGAGAGTGTGAAACAGCGGATATGGCGGTAAAGGAGCTACTTAAAGCTTTGAGGAATTAAAAATTAAAAATTAAAAATTGCGGATCATGTCGCCAATACGTTAGAGGCAAGTAAGAACACACGTGTAGTATAAAACATATTTGCACGTAACGTATTTTTATTTGTATATTTGCACGTATATTATTTTATCAAAATTAATAGTGCAATGAAATAGCCATGAGGAAATGTTCACACCAACCGAAAATGATTATGTGGGTATTCCATCTGGCCATTAAAAAACAAATTATAAACAGATGAATACAAAGTTGACATTGACGATTGAGCAAACGATTATCGAAAAGGCAAAAAAATATGCCAATAACAAAGGTCGTAGCTTATCCAACATTATTGAAAATTATCTCAAAGTCATCACTAAAGAAGACAACACTGAGAGTATCGAACTAACACCAATTGTAAAATCCCTAAAAGGATCATTTACGATTCCTAAAAACTTCGATATTAAAAAGGAACTGGCAAAAAGGCTTAAAGAAAAATACTTGTAGAAAATGCAAAGAATTCTTATCGATACCGATGTAATATTGGACTTCTTTTTTGATAGAAAACCTTTCTCAGACAATGCTGCAAAAGTTTTGTCTCTGTGTGAATCAAGAGAAATTAAAGGCTTCATCACATCTGTGATTATAAGCAATGTTTATTATTTGTTGCGACAAACATCAACACATGAGAAAGTTATTGAAAAGCTAATGCAATTAGTGACCATAACAGAAATACTAACAACTGACAGAGATGCAATCATAAAAGCTTTGAACTCGAATTTTAAGGATTTTGAAGACGCATTGCAAAATTATTCAGCTGAATTGAATGGCCAAATTGACTTAATTGTGACAAGAAATATCAAAGATTTTTCAAATAGCTCTCTTGGGGTAATGACTCCAGAGAATTATCTAAAGACATTAAGTGCCAGCCGCTAACAAAAGCTATGGAACAAAAGCGGCCTGTGTGATGAACTCACGTTAAATACAAAAACCATGAAACCTCTCCTCCTCCTTCTCTTCTCAATTTTGACGATCCATGTTTATAGTCAAACCAGCAGCACTAATATCAATACACCTAGTGACAAATACTCCCGGCTCAATGACTCCCTACCACAAGTTATCTACAAAAACAACTCTGATTCCCAACGAAATATAGCATGGTTTGTAAACGATCAACAGGTTGGCGAGGCGGTTACAAAAACCCTTAATCCGGATCGGATAGCCTCGATAAATGTTGAGAAAAGAGGAGCGGTAATTGACCACATCAGTTACGATAGCAAGGTAACCATCACCATGAAAGAGGGCTATCATCCAAAAATGATATCGCTTAAAGATATGAAAGAAAAATATACCGATATTAAGGATAGCCCTGTCCTATTTATGTTTGAGAATGATATTGTCAGGGGTGATTATGGCAAATACATGGTGGATGAGAACTTTATACTTCAGATCATTGTCGAAAAAGTAATACTGAAGGATGAAATGAAGGATTTTTACCTGATTAAACTATTGACAAGAAGCGACGAAAATGTCAAAAAAGCGAAAGAGATCAGGATCAGATAATTGACAACTATGTGAACTTTACCAGAAACAATGCCAACAGCAGGGTAATGATCGATACAATCATGATGAAATTGCCGAATTTTCCTACGTTTTCCTCTGAATCGCGGGCGATGTAACCGGTGATGACCCCAATCACCGCGAAGAGAATCAGAATGGAGGCAATCACTGTATAGCCCGATAACAAGGTGATCGCAACAATACCGGGCAGTCCGACCAATGTGATGAGCAGCACCGTCAGACATCCTTTGGCCTGAATAAATTGAAAGAAGACGGAAAAGAATTTGATAAAGAAATAGGTAATCAACAACCCGAATAGCAGGGCCGGAATTACGAGCCAGGGGTTATGCAGGTCAATTGTGAAGGCTGATTCCAATGTATCCATAGTGCAAAGGTAGAAAAATGTTAGACACCATCTTCACACCTCATTTGTGCACGATGGCCCTGATCATTTGCTGAAACATCACCAGGTGAATAGGCAGGAGTCCCCACCAATAGATCCGTCCGCTCAGCCCTTTCGGCATAAAGGTAGCAGTCTGGGTAAGGTAAAAACCATCCTCCCTCAGGACAATCTTAAATTCAAGCCAGGCCTCTCCGGGCACCTTCATTTCGGCAAAGAGAAGCAAACGTTTGTTGGTACGATCGGCTATCAAAACCCTCCAGAAATCGAGCGCATCGCCAGGATTGAGATCCGTCGCATTCCTGCGTCCGCGGCGCAGTCCGACACCGCCCACTATTTTATCAATCACCCCACGAATACTCCAGATCCAGTTGGCGAAATACCAGCCTTTGTCACCGCCTATGGAGAAAACTTTTTCCAGCACCTTATCAGGATCACCTTCAATTTTGAGGCTTCTTCGATCACGGAGTATACCAAAAACCGGAACATCCAGGTATCCGAAAAGCTGGTTGCTTTTGGTCATGGAGACTGCATCGGTCCAACTGGAAGCGACTGTATCGAGGTTGATGCGTATCAAGGCCCTTCTGCAGGCCTCCCGGTAGGTTAACGGTTCGATGCCCAACATTTGCTGAAGCCTGTTGTCCTTGCAAACTACCTCAACTTTCATGCTGTCGACCAGATTGGCTGCCAGGTAATAGGAGGTGGAAGTAACGAAATAAAGCCAGTAAGAGGACATTCTGGGACTAAAAAAGGGAACAACGCCAATCCATCTTTTTAGTCCGCGCACTTCGGCATATTGCAAAAGCATCTCCTTGTAGGACAATATTTCAGGTCCGCCGATATCAAAAATGTCATCGTAAGTCTTTGGGTTGAGCATGCAACCTGTGAGGTATTTCAACACATCGGCAACACCAAGCGGCTGACAGAGTGTTTTGACCCAGGAAGGTGCAACCACAACAGGAAGAATCTCCATCAGATCGCGGATGATCTCGAAAGAGGCGCTCCCACTGCCTACGATAATACCTGCTCGCAGCACAGTGAGATGTTTGCCCGACTCGCGGAGAATATTTTCCACATTCTTTCTGGATTGAAGATGCCTCGAAAGTTTTGGTGAATTCGAGATTCCGCTGAGGTAAATAATCTGGTTACAATTGGTTTTGCTGATGAAGGTGGCGAAATTTCTTGCCGACAATGCCTCCTCTTCCATAAATTGACCGATCGACGAGGACATGGAATGAACCAGATAAAAGGCTACATCAAAATCCAGCGAATGGAGGTGGTCCGGAATGGGCTTAAGCAAATCAATTTCATGTCCAACTACTTTCGCATTCGTTTGTACAGGCACGATTAACCGCTCCAGGCTTCTTACAAAGCAGGTAACATCGTGCCCGTTATCAGAAAGATTCTGAAGCAGCCTCTTGCCAATATAGCCGGTACTACCCGTCAACAATACCTTCATTCCAGCAAATATAAGACAGTTATGAGTTATAAGTTATGAGTTATGGGAGTGATTTATAACTTATAACCCATAACTCATAACTCCTATTCATACAGCACTTTGTGGCACTCAGAACAGAAGGAGGTTTTCCAGGCTCCTTTGATTTCGATAGGATGGACGAACTCAAGCGCCTTATCGACTGAACTATTGGTTACATTGCCTGTTACACCTTGGTTTACAATGGTATGACAAAGGTTACAGTCGCGCGAAATCGTCTCCCCTTTTTCGGTTTTGTGACGATCGGAGTGACACCTGAAGCAGCCGTCCGATTCGAGGTGGCCAATGTGGTTCAGGTAACGGGTGGCATCCGCCTTCATGAAAGGGAATGCATTGTTTTTATATTCCGCCTGAATGGCGGCTATGGCATCGGTGATTCTCTTAGACTCTTTGGCATAAACATCAGGATGTGTTCCCTTATAGAAATCAACAACTGTCTGGTTGATCATATTCATGGCAGAATCCATACTGGTGTAGGAAGTTTTCAATGCCTCCATCGCCGCCTTTTTGACGTAAGGAAGATCCTTCGGAATCTTTCCGGCTACGATGGCATTGTTGATATAGAAAGTAGGCGAATTGTAGAGGTGCGAAGGCCTGTTGTGGCAGTCCATGCAGTCCATGGTCCTGGCAGGAATCGAATCGAGGGTTGCCTTTGTGACAGGATTTTCACTGTCCATGAAGGTTTTAACCTCTCCTGTCTTCAGATTGGTCATTTTCACCCATGGAATACTCTCCCTATCCTTGGTTGTAGAGACATATTCGATTTTGAAATTCTTGTTGATATGCCAGTGGATTCCTTCTGTCAGCCCTTGTGCGCTATATTCGGGACCGATTTTCATCATCAGTGAGTTGTTCCATTCGGTGCTGGCCGAGTCGGTCAGGTAGGAGCGGATATTGATCAGCTTTCTGGAATAGAACTTTTCGGGCCAGTGACACCTTTCACAGGTTTCGCGGGCCGGTCTCAAATTGTGCAAAGGCGTTTCTATCGGTCGGGAATACTTTTTAAAAGTAACGGAATAGACCTGATAAAGTCCTGACAACTTTGATTTTATATACCAGTCGGCCCCTTCGCCCACGTGACATTCTACACAGGCAACACGGGCATGGGGAGAGTGCTGGTAAGAGACATATTCGGGTTCCATTACCTGGTGACAAAGTTTGCCGCAAAATTCAACCGATTCGGTATATTGGAATGCTTTGTAACTTCCCATTGCCGAAATCAATAACAGAATAACTGTGATGACTGAGATTGTAATGAACCCTGAACGAAACTTTTGGTCATTCAGATTGAATATGGGCCAGTTGCCGGCATCTTCAGGGGTTGTATCTTTTTTGCGGATACGAAGGATGATACCTAAAGGAATCAATACCAGGCCAATGACCAAAAACATTGGCACGATGATGTAAATGTATAAACCCAAATAGGCATTACTCTGGGCCGAAAAAAATGAGAAAAGGAATAAAACAAGTATCACAAGCAAACTGTTGGCCGCGATAACAAACCCGGTAAGGCTCATCCAGTTATAAAAACTCCTTGATGGTTTCATAAATCCGTTAATAATTAGATTTCAGCCAAAATTATCGCTTTTCATCTAAATATCTAGATAGGTACTACTAAAAAGATTCATTCTCAATAAGTACCAGATAATGGTAAAGAATGATGTCCAGTACGAATCGTCGATGGTTTATGTGATATTTTTTGCGATTTTTGAGTACCAAAAAGTTAGCGCATGGCCCAAGACATAACCACACTGAAAGACGTTCACCGGCTGGTGGATGCATTTTACGCCAAAGTCAGGGAAGACGGGACGATCGGTCATTTTTTCAATGATCGGTTGGAAGGGAAATGGGATGCCCACCACAAAAAGCTTTACCGCTTCTGGCACACTGTTCTGCTCCGTCGTCCCGACTATTTTGGAAATCCGGTGCCGCTGCATTTCAACATGCAGATCAAAAAGGAACATTTCGACCACTGGCTAGTGGTGTGGTGCACTACCGTGGATGAGCTCTTTGAAGGAATGATCGCTGATCGGGCCAAGTTCCGGGGCAAAACGATGGCCAAAGCGTTCTACAGCAAAATCAGGAAAGCGGACGGGGAAATGTGAAAATTGGAAAATTGGAAAATGTGGAAATGAAGAACGCTCTTATCTTGATTTCCGTTGACTCCAATCTTATTTCTCATGTCTTATGTCTCATCTCTCTTCGGTAATTTTCGCATTTCCCAATTTTCACATTTCTTCCTTGTCCAAATAATAGAAGTACAGCTTCTCAATGGCTACCCTGATCGCTTGGTTGATCGGCATCTGTGGTACTGCCAAATCCGGATCGATCGCCAGCAGCCGCATAAAATAGTTGCTGAAAATGGGCATCTCCTCAGGATTAGCAACTGCCATATCACCGGCTTTGGTTACCGAGGCAGACTGGGTGCATTTCATGATTTTACAGGTTACCAGTACCGGCATGTTATCACGGTTTAACCGGAAGCCAAATCCAAAAAGACGGCAAATCAATCCTCTGTGTTCGTAATATTGGCACCCCCACTCACCTCTTGCAGCTGCATCCGGATCGAAACAAGCACACCAATCGTGTTTGGGATGATCCAGTTTAGCCAGGAAATCATCGACTCTTCCTGTTTTGTAAAGCCAGGCCGCAAGCGGCATAAACTCGATCGGAGAGGCTTCAATATCTGCCT